>JAAFHG010000046.1 GCA_013297585.1 Chitinophagales bacterium | reverse complement strand
TAGTAATATCTTCTTGGATAGACCCTCAAACTGGATTAAAATTAGCTGCACAAAGTCCAGTAAATTTTCCTGTGGATACTCCTATAATAAAAGATGTATCTGATAAATTAAGTAAGTATATAGGAGAATTAATGGCTACTTATGAAGAAGGAACTAGATTTCTTACAGAGTCAATAGTATATGATGAAGAAAGAAAAATAACTGGTACTTTAGATTTTGTGGCAATACTTCCTAATTCAGAAGCTGAAATACTGGATTGGAAATCAATGCTTATGGAAGATTTAGAAGGAGCAAAAGATTACAAAAAAGAAGGTATATTTATACAACTCCAAGAATATGCTAAAATATTATTAAGTAAATATGGAGTTAAAAAAATAAAAAAGATTAGAGCTATTCCTATACAAAAAAAATACAAAGTAAATAAAGATACTAAGGAAAGAGAATTAAAAAGTATTGAAATAGGAAACATAGACCCTTCTAAAATTAGTACTGAAGAAAGAAGACTTAGACCTATTATCTCTCCAATAGAAAGTACTGGTTCAGAAGTAAAAGATAAATTAATAACCAGACTTGAAAAAATATATGAAGACCACATAAACAATAAAGAATTTAAAACAAATAGAGTATTGCTTAATCACTTGCAAGATTCTATTTATGAGTTAAGAGTGTCAAATACTTCTGTGGACTTAATTAACTACTTTCTTGATTTGAGAGAAAAACTTGAGAGTTTTAAAAAAACCAAAGATAATTTAAAAACAAATAGTGAAATAAATGAAGCACTAGGAGAAATGTCTTTTTATCAAGATATTATTACTAACATGGTAAACCCTACTATAGCTGTAACAGATAGATTAGGATTAACAGATGAAGATAAAAAGAATTTACTTAATGCAGCAACTAGATTATCCTATGAGTCAGACCAAGTAGGGTTAGCTATAAGTGAATTACTTCAAAAATACACAGAAAAAGAATTAGGAGTATTTGATTTATTACTTCCTGAAAAATCAGTTAGGTTTATGGCTAGAACTTTTAGAAATATAGGTTCTCAAGCCATGAAAACTACTGCTGCAGCTTATGAAATAGTTAAAAAAGCATATAATAAAGTTGACTTTGAAACAGATGAAGAATTGAAAAAAATAAATGCTTTTAAGTTTGAATTTGATAATTGGAGAAAATCAAAAGGACTTACTTATAAAAATGCAGTTGGTTTTTTAATTAATTACGAAACAGGAAATATACACAGTAAACTTAGCAAAGACTTTTTTACAAAGAAAGAAGCTGTTTTAAAAAATAAAGATGCTGCTGAGATATTAAAATTTGTAGCAGAGAACTATGATGTAGAAGCATATAGAAATTGGTATAATGATAAATTTACTGAATTTCAATCTGATTTAGCAAAAAGAGAATTTACAGGAACTGCAGAAGAAATAGTTAATGCTAAAAATAAAGCTATTGGGGATTTTCAAAGAAATTTTAATATAGAAAAACATCCTATCACTGCTTTTGGTAAGCACAATCCTTATGTATGGAATAAAGGACTTAAAGAAGAAAAGTGGTATTCAGACGCTTACAAAGAATTAATTAAAAAAGATTCTGCTGGTAATTACATAAACAAACCAGTACTTGATTTTTACAATTACATGATTTCAAAAAATCAAGAATTAGTTGAATTAGGAGCTATAGAAGCATATAGAGCATATACATTTTTTCCAAATGTAAGAAAAACTATGGCTGACAACTTATCTTTTGATGATTCTAACCTATTGGGTAAAATAAAAGATATTACTTTTAGGCAATACTTGGATTTTAAAAATCAATTTGCAGCAAATAGTGAGGAATTAAATTTTGGTTCAAAAAAAGCTGCAAATGGAGCAGATACAAAAGAAAGATTAATTCCTTTTATAAATGAAGTTTCTGAAAAATCATTTGATTTATTTAGTATATACGGACTTATGACTAAAGAAATATCTAAAGAAAAGCATTTGCAAGATGTAGATAATATTTTAAAAGCATTAGTTTATATAGAGCAAAATAAAGCAACTTTAAAAACAACAAAAGGAGGAGAATTAATTCCAGAAATATCTGGAGGATATCAATTGGTAGACGAAGAAGATAAAGGAGCAAACGCTAAAGTATTAGTTCCTTTTATAAAATATATAGTAGAAGGTAAAAGTTTACAATATGACGAAGATTTTTTAGTAAATTTTAAATTAAGAGAGAAGTGGAATAATTCTTGGGCTGGGAAGATAAAAAAATTTAATATAAATACAGATCCAAAACCATATCAAGTTTCAGCTACTAAGTTTATCATGTGGCTTAATCAAGCTAACCAAAAAAGATTGTTGGGTATAAATATAGCTTCTGCAGTAAGTAACTTGTTTGGAGGTAGTTTTGGAGCAAATAAGCTATATCAAAAGTATGCTTCAAAAGAAGATATATTAAGAGCTCACACTAAAATGACTTCTTGTGCTTTTTTAACTACAGAAGAAATGAAAAAAAGTGCTGCTTTAGTAGATTTTGTATTACCTTTACTAAATAACAATGAAAGATTTAAAGCATCTCAATTATCTGTGAATGAAGCAGCAAAAATATTATCAAGAGATTGGTTAATGGAACCAATGAGGTATACTTCAGAGAAAGTACAATTAAATATATTTTTAGCTGTAATTGAAAATACAGGTATTGTAAATGGAAAACTTGTAAATTTAAGAGAAGCTGCTGCAGACAATGTAGACTATAAAAATAGATTTAATGTTTCAAAAGAAGAAAGAGTTAAACTTGAAAAAGAATTTGAAGCAAGAGTGTTAGAATATAAAGAACAATATAATTTAGTAAAGTCTTCTACTTTTAAAACCATAAAAGAAAATGGAAAAGATAAAGTAATTATAGAAATCCCAGGTATAGCCAGAGACTCTGCAGAAATATTAAATCTTAGAGATATAGTTCAAACTATGGCTAAAGATGCTTTAGGTGAAGCTACTGAGTGGGATAAAGCTAATTACAACTACAATTTAGGGTGGAAATTGTTTATGACTTTTAAAAATTGGATTCCCAGACAAGCAGATGTTCGTTGGGGTGAATTTAGACCAGACCAAGCTCATCAAGCATATGAATATGGAAGATTTAGAATGCTTGCTAGATCTGTAGGAGGTAATTTAGCCAAATCAATACTTCAAACTATCCCTATAGTAGGGAATATATCAAACAGAGTTATTGGAGATAATTATCTTATTGAAAAAGCAAAAGAAATATATTTAGAAAAAAAGAATCTTGAAAAACAACTTGGGAGATATAGAGAAGAAACATTTATAACTCAAGATGAATTTATTGAAAAGTATATTCAAGGAGTAGAGTCTTCTTTTGCAGAAATTAGAACAGCTATATTTATGTCAGCTTTATTATTTTTGGGAGTACTTTCTGCAGATGACGATGATGATCCAGAACAAAAATCTTTGAAGACTGCAGCAAGGAAGCAAGTTAATAAATTAATTGATGAAGTAGGATTCTTTTATTCTCCTAAATCAGGTATTGATATTGCAGGAGGAGGAGCACCTATTATAGGAATAGTTAGAGATGCTTGGCATTTATTTACTAATCTTTCAGAGCAATTCTTTGGATTTACTTTTGAAGAAATTGGTTTTGAAGAAAAAGGAATTAAAATGCAAACACAAGCTCACCCAGCAAAAAGGTTTTTTAAAATATTTCCAGCAACAAATTATATATTAAGTTATCTTCCAGCTATAGATAATGATTTAGCTAAAGAATGGGGTATAACAATTACAGATCAAAGAATACAATAATGAAAATTAATCTTTCTACAGGTAAAACAATAGAGATAAGTTACTACGAGTGGTTATTTATGATAGAAGAAGATGAAGTATCTGAATTTTATCAGAGATGCATAGCTGAAGACTTAGGAGTAGAAATAGATAATCCTTTTAGCAGTGTTAAACCAGATATATTAGAAGTAAACGAAAATAACGAATAAAATTATTTTGTTTCTCTACTAGAATAACTTATATTATTGTATGGATAATTGCAAGAAATCATGCTTTGACTGTAAAACAGAGCTAAATGGTTTACTATCTGATGTTCCCTCTAAATGGAGAGAGCAAATAGTTAATACTATTTGCGAAACTGTAGTAAATTATGGGCTTTGTTGTGCTGATATTATGGAATGTATTAATAATGAAGTTAATACTTTGGATTATTCATGTCTAGCAAATAGTCAAAATCAATGGGAGACTTATTCTTTTATTCAAAAACTTCAAGTAATAATCAATAAAGCTTGTGAATCAGTAGCTTCTGGACCAGATTTTTCCTTAACTTCAGATAGTTTAGTTGTAACTCCAGGAGGAGTTCAAGGTCACGACCCTGTAATAGAATTAATTCCAAGTGCAGATGCTGGAAACATTCTAGAACTAGGTACAGATGGAAAACCTTTTGTACCCACAAGAGCAAATCCTTCATTAGTAGCAAATGACTCAAACACTATAGATTTTAACACTTCAGGAAGTCTAGACCACACTATTACTGCAAATGTAAGATTAGATCCAAATGTTAATAATTTAATTACTAGTAGCTCTGCAGGACTTTTTGTAGATGCTATTAGTTTTTCTCCTAATTTAACTTTTAACAATGGCTTAACAAGAACTGCAAATAATGTACAATTAGGAGGTAGTTTACTTAAAAATACTACTATAGATTTAAGTAATTTTTATTTGTATGTGAATGGAATTAATAATAGTGGAGCTAGTTTTGCTCCCAATGAATTTTGGATTCTACAGTCTGCAGGTGCAAATAACCCTTTTACTTATACTTATCAATTACCAAATTATTTTAAAGTAGTCGGAGATTTAAATACCTCTAATATACCTAGTTATTATGCTTCTGCATATTTAAAATTAGATATTATAAACAAAAGTTCTGTATTAGGAAGTTATTATCCTAACACAGATAACGTATCAATAAATGCTCCAAATATTAACACTGTTAAAACAGCTTATTTTAAAACAGAAGAAGGTAATGCAAATGTTTATGCTAGTAAAATATATTTAGAATCTCCTTTAAACCCTAACCAAACTTCAGGAGCATTAATTTCAGGAAGAAGATATCAAATTACAGCAGGAGGAGGTACTTTTAATTTATCAGGTGCATCAAATAACAATGTGGGGACAATTTTTGTAGCAAACAATATTGTTCCTGTTTGGAATACAGGTTCTGTAAGATTACTTGGAGAAATAAACAATGTAGTTTTTGGAAATTCTGGCAGAGTAAGTACTTTTCATGATAATACTAATTACGGAGTTACAGCAATAGATTTTGCTGCAAATATAATAAATATTGTAGGAGTTAGACCTACTTTAAATGTACAAGTTATTGCAGATTACAGTGCTTGGTTAAATAATACTTACTATGCTTGGGGAGAAGTGGCTATTAATTCAGGTTCAAATGCAGCAAATACTTACACAAGGATAGGGCATTACACTCCTCAAACAAATGATTCAGCTATTTCTGCTCCTCCATTAGATGTTAATTTGACATCTATGATTACTTTTACAGATGGATTAACAACTGTTTATTCTAAACAAAGTAATATTCAAGGAGCTGTTTACATAAAACCACAAGGAGCAGTTGGAGGATTAGATGCTTCTGCTCAACTACAAGTAGATAGTACAACAAAAGGATTTTTACCTCCAAAGCACACTCAAGCTCAAAGAATAGCAATCCCTTCTCCTGCAGAAGGATTAATGGTATATCAAACAGACAATACTAAAGGACTTTATATTTTTGATGGCTCTCAATGGAGACGTTTAAACTGGACATAATGAAATCACAACAAGAACTTTTAGCAAGTATATCAAAACAATTAGAAAGGCAGTCTTGCTTGCTTTGTAGTAAATTAGATCAAGTGATTGCTTCAAATGGAGCAACTCCTGTACTATATAATACTGCTAATTCTACTAAAATAGTAGCAGGAGGAACCTATTCATTACCTGCAAATATGCATTCTTTTACTATTACAGTACTTCCAACTACAGCAGGAACTAATTTTGTGAATGTTTCATTTAATGGTTCTGGAATTTCATATCCAGAAGGTTACTCAACTAGTTTTACAGCTAGTACAATATTTACTGCAGGAATATTTCAAGTACTTAATACTAGTACTGCAGATATCATAATTAATACTATATCATAATGGCAGAAGTAACTTCATACATAAACAAATCAGGCTCTGGTAATTTAGCAGTTACAGTAGAATGTATTATAGGTAACACTTATGTAATTACAAATAGTGCAGCAGTAGTTACAGGACTATCAAATAACTCTACTACTATTACTTGCAGTGCTTTTGCTGGAAAAGTAATTGATTTTTTTATAGGTAGTACTTTACTCCCAGGGATTAATCCTGGAGGTGGAGGAGCTTGGGCAAGTAAAACCCAAGCAAGTAATGTAATCAGTTTAAACTTTCCTCTTCAAACAGGGGATATTATAAAAATAAACGCATTTTAATGAAAAAACTTATATCACTATTATTTTTATTTGTTTGTTTAAAAAGTAATGCCCAAGTCCCAAAGACTTTAAATAGTGCTGGAGACATCACTACAGTTCCTGGATTATTAAAAGCAGGAAAAGGGTTGATATTACCACTTACTGACACAGTTTCAGCTTTTGCTACAAATGTAGGAGCTGTAACTTTTAAAGTAAGTAATAATACTTTATATGTAGCAAATGGATTTTATTGGCAACTGGCTTATGGCCCAGATGTGATTACTACTTTTCCAGCTAAAATGTCTTCCAATGGAGACAGTTTATTGTTTAGAGCAACCCCTAAAAGTATTTTATTTGCAAATTCAGATAGTATTATAACAGAATCTCCTTATTTTAACTTTAATGAAGCATTACGTACTTTACAAATGCCAAATGTACCTATAACTACTGCAGTAGATAGTATTGCAATATGGGAAGGAGGAATACTAAAAAAAGGAGTATTAACAGGAGAATTTACCACTGGATTAATATCGAGCGGGTTAATGTCTATTTCAGGAAACACTCTAGATATTCAACCAAATATTATTTGGAGAAGAAATAATACTCAATTAATAAAAAATACATTAACTACATTTAACGTACCTTTTGCAACTGCAGGGAACTACAGAAAAGATATTATATACATAGATGTAAACAATACAGTTCAAATATTACAAGGAATAGAAGATACAGATGTAACTACTTCTCCTTTAACTCCTACAGATGGGATATTAATTAGTATTGTGGATGTATTTGGAAATATTATAACTCCTCCTACAGTAGCGTCTACTTATCAAAGAAGAGCAGTACCCTATGTAAATACTACTACAGGAATATTAAAAACAGATAGTACTCAATTTTTTTATAATGAAAATCTCTCTGAATTAAATGTAGGAGCTACTAAAGGGATAGGTACTACAAGTATACTAGCTTTAAATGCAAATAGAGTTACATTAAAAGGTGAATTTAGTGGAGCAACTTTAAATACAGGTAGTGGTTTTTCTGGAACTGGAATTTATGACCTTTCAAAAAGTATAAAATTCCAAAACAGAGGAAATAACTACTTAAAATTAAGTTCAGAAAGTAATACTCAACACACAGCAGATTTTTCCAATTTAAAAATAAAGAATGTACCACCTATTACTACAAATGTAGATAGTGTGGCAGTTTGGGAAGCAGGGGTACTTAAAAAAGCAGCTTTAGTTACAAATGATTTAAGTAAATGGAGTATTAATGGAAATACTGGTACAGATGATAATACAAACTTTATTGGTACTACTGATTTAAAATCATTTAGTATAAAAACAAACAATACATTAATAGCAAAATTTGGCATATCAAGTAATATTTCACTAGGAGATGGTGCTGTTGCAGCTGGAGGATATTCAGCAGCAATAGGGTCTTCGGCTGCTGCATCTGGAGAATATTCAGTAGCAATAGGGCAAAACGCATATTCAGTAAGTCTCAATTCTTTAGCTTTTGGTGAAAATTGTACAGCTTTAGGGGACAATTCAATAGCAATAGGTAAAAATAGTCAATCATATAATCAAAATGCAGTAACCATAGGATTTCAAGGTCTTTCTTCAGGGGCTTATGCAGTATCTTTAGGTAGCAATTTGATAGCTAGAAGCTTTAGTGAAAATATTTTTGGTATAAATAATGTGGATATTAATCCTATAAGTACTACTACTTTTAATAACATAGACCCTTTGTTTGTTATTGGTAATGGTAGCAATACTAGCAACCGTAGCAATGCCTTAACAATGCTAAAAAACGGCAAAACAGGTTTTAGCATTTTATCCCCACAATACACAGTAGATGTAAGTGGAGATGTGAATGTAACAGGGCAGTATTTGGTAAATGGGCAGCCCCTACAAAGCGGATGGGGATTAACAGGTAATGCTGGTACGGATAGTTTGGTAAACTTTATGGGTACAACAGATTTACAACCACTTGTTTTGAAAGTAAATGACCAACAAATAGCAAAATTTGGAATACAAGATAATGTAGCATTTGGGTTATATTCACAAGCTAGTGGAGCTAGTTCAATAGCTATGGGAGGTTCAACAGCAAGTGGTGAAGGTTCAATAGCTATGGGAGGTTCAACAGCAAGTGGTGAAGGTTCAATAGCTATGGGAGGTTCAACAGCAAGTGGTCAGAGATCAATAGCTATTGGTGAGGGCAGCAAGTCTGTTAGTTTAGGTCAAATAACGATTGGAATTAATAATACAGACATTATTGCTACAAACCCTCTTTTTTTTATACCAACAGACCCTTTATTTGTTATTGGAAATGGTGTTGCTGACAATCAAACTAGCGATGCTCTAGTAATGCTAAAAAATGGCAACACTACCTTTCAAGGCAACATTAAAATAAACACTACCACATTATACACATCAGGTGATAATTCTCCAGAAGGAGTAGTAGATGCAGCAATTGGTTCAGTTTATACAGATAAAATAAGTGGAGCAGGGTACATCAAAACAACGGAAGTAACACCAGGTACAATTGACAATACAGGATGGGTTAAATTTTCAACAGCTACAGGAGCTAGAAGTGTAGAAACAATTACAAATATAAATACTAATATTACAGCAGGTAATACTGCTAATGTAGAGTATCATTATTATGTTACAGATAATGGAAATATTACTTTACCAACAGCAGTTGGAAATACAAATACTTATTTAATCACAAGAAAAGGAACTACATTAGTAACAATAAATACTACAGGAGGAGAGACACTTAATGACCAGTCTGGTCCATTAATTTTAACTACTCAGTATTCTCAAGTTTTAATAACTAGTGATGGAACTAGTTGGTATTATTAATAAATAAAACAATAACATGATTTCTGCAACAGAAAAAATTTACACTTACATTAAAGTCCAAGATTCAGGTAATGGAGAATTTGTTTGGAAAGTAATTGGTACTAATGGAAATAATGGTACTCCTCAATTAATTAATTACGTAACTCAAGCATTTACTCCATATACTTTAGTAGGTACTGCTATAGAAACAAATCCTGCACAAACTATAGTAGGAAATGCAGCTAGTGGCACTACAGATAGTGGAGCTCCTTTAAAAATAGGAAGTGTATTTAATACTGCTCAACCTACAGTAACTACAGGCCAAAGAATTGACAATCAAGCTACAGCCAGAGGAGCATTAATTGTTTCTCCAGGAGTGGATAACACACCAGCAAACGCTTGGTTTACTAAAATAACAGATGGAACAAATACTGCAGCAATAAAAGCAGCTAGTACAGCTCCAGTAGCAGCAGACTCTTCTCAAGTAGTCTCTATTAGCCCAAACAGTACAATGTTACAAGGAGTGGCAGCAGGTACTGCAGCTACTCAATCAACAAATGTAGGAGGTGTATTTAATACAAACCTACCAACAATTACCAATGGCCAAGGGTCAAGTATTCAATTTGATAATAAAGGCAGGTTAATACAATCTATAGGCGCAAGTAATTACATAAACAATATTTTAAATACTACCAACTTAGCATCAGGTGCAACTTTTACAAGTGCTATTATTGATGTGCTTTCAGCACCAGCGTGGGTAGTAAGTGTAAGGGCAACACAGGATGTTACAATAGTAATTAATCAATTTAGCGATGCAGCAGGTACATTAATAGTTGAAACAAGCACATTTACAAGACTAGCGAATGTTCCTTTAAATACACCTATAAAGTTAAGCGGTAGTTATGCTCAATTAGTTATAACTAATAACGGAGGCGCATCTACAACATCATTATTAGCCGAAGCATGGAGTGGGGTGTTAGAAACTTTACCAACTTCATTAACCAATAGTGGCAATTTAAGAGTAGCTGTTTTAGAAGGAGGTAATACTACAGGGGTATTCAATACAACAAAGCCTACATTGACAAATGGGCAAACGGCTCCATTGCAATTTAATAGCCAAGGCGATTTGCAAGTTGAAACAACAAATCAAAAAGATATAATAGTAACTGGTGCCGTTGGTCAATCTATTTTAAACAATAACATTTTATTATCTACAGCAGGGGCGGCAGGATTTGATACTATACCAACAATAGGTGGTAGTTATCAATCTTTTTATGCTCAAGTAAATGGTAGTGCAGGTATTTCGGCAGGTCAAATTATTTTTGAAGGTAGTAATGATAACTTTGTATCAACAGCTATTCCTTTACAAGTATTTGATGACACAGTAGTTACAGGTGCAGTAATAAATACAGCACAAGCTATTGCTGCAAATACAGTAAGATATTTTAGTGGTAAAACACAATACAGGCAAATTAGGTGCAGAATTAGCACAGCCTTTGTAGGTGGTACTGTTTCAGCTATAACAAGATTTAGCCCAGTAGCTTATATACCAAGGATAAACAACGTAGCTGTAAATCAATCTTTACCTACAGGTACAAACTCAATAGGTAATATTAGTACAGTAAGTAGTGTTACAACAGTAGGGTCTAGCCAAAATGCTTTTAACTTTTTAGCAACAGATGTAGCTAGTGCAGCATTGACTACAAATACTACTACAGCAGCTATTACTCCTACATGGGGTACTAGTTATCAAGTAAGTATTCCTGTTACAATTGTTACTGGTACTACACCTACAATGAGTGTTGCTATTCAAGAGTCTTTTGACAATGGTACTAACTGGTTTGATGTTTACACATTCCCTTTAATTACAGCAGTGGGTGTATATAATAGCCCTAAGGTTAACGTTAAAGGTAACAGGGTACGTTATGTACAAACGGTTACTGGTACAACACCATCGTTTACAAGGAGCGTTATTAGAATACAATCTAATGAAATTGTAACAATTCAAGGTGGCATACCAGTAATCACAAACAGTACAATTACTACTGGTGGTACATCTCAAATAGCAACAGTAGCTAGAGTTAATAGAAATTACCTAGAAGTACTAAATACAAGTGCAGCGGATTTGTGGATTAATTTTAATGGGGTAAATGCTGGTATAAATGCTGGCTTTAGAATCTCGGCAGGTAGCAGTTGGAGTCCAGTAGCAGGGACATGTCCAGAGTCAAGCGTAACAATTTTTGGTGCAACAACCGGTCAAACATTTGCAATTTCACAATACTAAAAATTAAAATATGCCATTTTCAGGAGGTTCAACAAGTTCATCTACGGTTAAAGTAGATGTACCTAATATAGCAACAAATAGTAATATATTAACAGCTTCTACGTCTGTAGATATTGCTACACACATTACATTTACACAAACAACAGCAAGTATTACAGCAACATTGTTGAATCCAACAATAACAACTGTAAATAGAAATATTGTACTTCAAAACCTACCAGCAAGTACACAAAGTTTAACAATTACAGCAGTTTTAGGAGATACTTTTACATTATTAGCAGGGCAATCAATTGAAGTTGTATGGAATGGTACAAGTTGGAGATTATTAAATGAAGCTCAAGTGGCTACAGAATTTGGTTCAGTTATATTAGCTAATCAAGTTTTTAGTACAAACGCTTTTGTAAACTCAACAAACGGTACATATACTATACCAAGTGCAGGTACTTGGAAATTAAGATATGACATTTCTACAGACGGCACAGGAGCAAATACTAATAGTCAACTTCAAATAATAAATAGTTCTTCTGTATTAGTGGCTGGTACAGAACGTACAAGAGGAGCAAGTGTTACTACAGCACTAAACTTAACAGCAGAGGCAATAGTAGTTACTACAGGAGCTACAACTTTTACTTTACAAGGTAGAAATGGAGGTAGCGGTACTATGACAATCCTAAACAACTCAACCTACACGGGTACAATTTCTTGGGAAAAAATATCAGGCTTCATTCCAACAGTAGGAAGCACGATAGATTATGTTCGTCTTTCAAAAACATCTACCCAAAGTATTGCATCTGCTAATACAATCATTACTTTTAATTCTGCTAATGGTAATATCCCAGTAAATACTGCTACAGGGCAAATAACATTAACGGCTGGCAAAACTTATGAGATAACTGCAAATGTTAATAGTGTTGCAGGTAGTACTGCTGCAAGACCTACGTTTACATTATTTAATGTAACAACAGGTTTAGCAATAGGTAATACTTTTGGTTTTTATGCACCTAACGATAGTGCAAGTAACTCAGGAAGTGGTACAGGCTGTCAAGTAATAATTACACCTTTAGTTACTACTATAATTGAGTTTAGAAGTTTAGTAGGAATTGGTTCTGGAAGTATTAGTGCAGGTGATTTTTCAGGAGGATTAGGAGAATCAGCTTGGTTAGCAGTAAAACAACTTGGTTCTACAGCAACAACATCAGGAACATTTGTTTTATCAAATGTAGCACCTACAGCTACTAGTGTTGTTTTAAACTGGGCTGGATTAGCAACAAATAGATATGAATTACTTATTGCAATTAATAAATCATTGTATAGTAGCACAGGTGTTTTAAATGGAGATGTAAGAAGAGTTAATTTGTTTAATACAACTACGTACACATTTAATTCAATGACGCAAGGAACTGTTATTGAATGTCAAATTATTAATAGAACTACATCAGAACATTCTAATTTATTGAGCATTACAGGTACAGCAGCAATTACGCCTAGTTCAGTAGTAGCAAATACTGTAAACGCTTACACAACAACCCCTATACCAACAGGTGCAAGATTTGTACAATTTAAACTTTGGGGTGCATCAGGTGGAGGTGGAGCTTATTCAGCTTCTGGTTATTCAGGTACAGGTGGTTATACTACTAATACAGTAGATTTAGCAGAGGCTCGTTTTGCAGGGTTAACGTTAACAAGTGTATTAACAGTAATGGGTGTAGGTGGTACAGGTAATACAGGACAAACTGCGACAGGTGCAGGAGGTTATCCAGATGGTGGCGGTGGATTAGTAATTGGAGACACATCTCCATCTGGTGGAGGAGGTTCTTCAAGAGCTTACTTAGTTACTTCTACAAATGAAAAAATATTAATAGCTGTAGCTGGTGGAGGAGGTGGAAATTGTGGCTATAATATTACGCTTCCTGGACATGGTGGAGGAGATAGATTATATGTACCTGCAAACAATGATTCTAGTTCAGATATTACAGAAGAAGGTTATGTTTCATTAGCAGGTTCAGCCCCAGCATTAGGTACTGGTGCTGCAAATACAGCAGGTGGGTTTCTCGCTAACCCAGGTGGAAGATTTCAAGGTGGTGGCTTACCAACAGGTACATCAAATGGGGGACCATCAGGTGTGTATAACTCAAGTCCAGATAGTGCTGGTGGTGGAGGTGGATATTGGGGAGGTAGACTTCGTATTGGAGATGGAGCAGTAGGTAATGGAGGTTCTGGTTTTGCTTTACGTTCTGTATATACCTTAAATCAAGCAGGTGCAATATGTACATCTTTACCTTTAGTAGCCCCAGTAGTACCAAACAATGCAGATGTAGATTGGGCAAATCCAGCAGCAGCAGGAGTATTATCAGGTTCACCAGCATCTGCAAGTGGAGCAACAGGTAATAATGGTAGAGTAGTAATTAAATTTAGTTAATTTATAAAAACAAAAAACATGAAAAAATTATTATTAGCACTGTTATTATTGCCACTATTAAGTTTAGCACAAGTTAGACAATCACAATTTGATAGTGCAATGCAAAGGCAATCATTACTTAATCAAGGATTTGGCACAAACATTAACACATTGCTATCCAACAATGGTGATAGACGTAGACAAATAGAAAGCTTACAACGTGATAGTATCGTTAAGACAGCTCAAATAGCTAGTTTAAAAGCGGATAGTGCAAATAAAGCACTACAAATTAGGAATTTACAAGATAAATATGTATCTTTAGAAAGCAGAATTAAAGCCATAGAAGAAGATAGTGTTTCTTTAAAAGGCCTTTTATACTCAAATAAAGTACTTAGTGTAGATACAGTAATGCTAAATAAAATGTATGCTGTAAAAGCTGCAGAACCAATTATTATTACTATAGCTCTAGCTGTAGATAGTCTTAATAAGAAATTAAATACTGCCCAAACTAAATTTGAAAGTTCTATCAAGAATGTAGAAAGTAAAATAATAGATACTGTAGTATTAAATAAAATTTACGCTACAAAACAAGTAGAACCTATAATTACTCAATTAATAGCAGCTTGTAATACATTAAATACAAGAACTACTACTGTAGAAGGTAAGTTAGAAAGTATTGCAGGTAAGGTATTAATCTTAGAAGCATTTAAAGAAGCAATTAAAAAACTATAAATATGAAAAAATTATCAATGACAGTTACCGAAGCAGGTAATGTATGTTTAGAAAATGTTGAAGTTGTAAATAATCCAACATATAAATTTTGGAGAGGGCAAATAACACAAGCAGAAACTGAAGGAATAACTTGTATTCCCTATAACTTGACAGAAAGTGATTATTTAGGATTTTTAGGAAATCCTGAA
>JAAFHG010000136.1 GCA_013297585.1 Chitinophagales bacterium | reverse complement strand
AAACAAGATGCAAATACCATTAACCAGTAACTAGCAACTAGAAACCTGCAACCAGTCAGACTTTGCTTCCCTTTTTTCCACATACACACAAAGCAAGGGTAATGGCATGTGCGATATGTTACATTTGCAGCATGAGTGTGAACTTTTCTTTAATAGGACTGATTGTTTTTATCGTGTTCTGTGTTGTGGCTGCTGTGCAGATTTTTTATTATTTATTCTTTTTTAGACGATTAGCTGTGTACGAACCGCCTTTAAAAACGGTGAATATTTCGCAACCTGTATCGGTTATTATTTGTGCAAGAGACGAAGCGGATAATTTGGCTAAAAACCTGCCTGGTATTTTGGTACAAGATTATAAGACTACACACGAGATTATTGTAGTAAATGATAACTCAACCGATGAAACCAAATATGTAATTGATGAGTATAAAAAATCGTTCAAAAACTTGGTGAACATTGAACTAACGCAAGAAGCTAAATTGATAATGGGGAAGAAATTTCCTTTATCAATGGGCATTAAAAGTGCTAAATACGAAACCTTGATTCTAACAGATGCTGACTGTGTACCTGCTTCTGAATTTTGGGTTGACCATGTGCAGCAAGCTTATCATGACAGTACAGAAGTAGTACTCGGTTATGGTGCTTATCACAAAAAGCCCGGCTTACTAAATAAGTTGATTCGTTTTGAAACATTTCATAGTGCATTGCAATATTTTTCTTATGCCTTGGCAGGTATACCATACATGGGTGTAGGTAGAAATTTGAGTTACAAGCGAGAAGTTTTTATGCGCAATAAGGGCTTTTCATCTATGAACATGATACCAAGTGGTGATGATGACTTGTTCATTAATAAAGTGGCCAATAAACATAATACCGCCATTATGATTGATCCTGCATCGCATACATTAAGCGAGGCTAAAAAAACTTGGAACGATTGGATGCGTCAGAAATATCGCCATTATACCACGTCTAAATATTACAAGCCTATTCATAAGTTTTTACTAGGCCTTTACTCACTTAGTTTAGCCTTATTTTATCCATTATTTGCAGCGAGTGTTGTATTTCATACTTGGTGGTTAGCCTTATCGGTATTGGGTTTGCGCTTATTAATTCAAGCTATTATTTTACACAAAACCATGAAGAAACTGAATGAAAAAGACCTATGGCCATTTTTTATTTTGTTTGATATTTGGATGTTTTTTTATTTCTTAATTACAGTGCCTGCATTGTGGAAGAAACCTAAACAGAAATGGAATTAGTAACCGCTGATTAATGATGATGGGTATGATTTACCACGATTCGTTTAACACAGCACTCCGCTAATTTTATCACAGCTTATCCTTAACATCATTATTAATTAACGGTTACCCTATGGAAACAATCTTAAAATACTTTGCAGACTTTACACCACCACAAATACAACAGTTTCAGGCTTTAGAGGGCTTGTATAAAGAGTGGAATGAGAAGATTAATGTGGTGTCTCGTAAAGATATTGATAGCATTTACTTACACCATGTATTGCATAGCCTTACCATAGCTGCTGTAGCAGATTTTAAAGAAGGCATGGAAATTATAGATATTGGTTGTGGCGGCGGTTTTCCGGGTGTGCCATTAGCTATCTTTTTTCCTGAAGTAAAATTTCATTTGGTAGATAGTATTGGCAAAAAATTAAAAGTGGTGGAAGGTGTTTGTGAAGCCGCAGGTATTACCAATATTACCACACAACATACAAGGGCAGAAGATATTAAAGGACGCAAATTTCATTTTGCTGTAAGTAGGGCTGTAGCACCTTTAAAAGAACTGTGGCAATGGGCTAGCCCATTGGTTCGTAAAGGTAATACAGCCGAATTGCCTAACGGCTTAATTTGCTTAAAAGGCGGTGATTTACACCAAGAAATTTCTGAAAGTTTAACAAGACCTAAAATGTTGCCTATCTACGACATTTTCAACGAGGAATATTTTCAGGAAAAGTATCTCATTCACGTGCCTAAGTTGTAGTATCTTTTCACCACATAGACACAAAGACACATAGTTCTTCTAGCTATTTTCTTATGTGTCTACATGCCTATGTGGTAAATTATCTAAGCTCTACTTTCATAATAATTCCACATCGTTTCATACACTTTTTGCTTTAAAACCTCAGCATCTGTACCAGCTTCAATTGGCGGAAGAAAATGTATTTCTAATTTCTTTGGCAATAAGTAAAATGTTTTATGAATAGGCATGGCTTCTCTTGTGCCAAAAATAAGTGAAGGCATGATGGCATTTTGTGTATCGACAGCTAGTTTAAAAGCGCCATCATGAAAAGGTGCTAGTGGCTTGTTGGTTTTATTTCTAGACCCTTCTGGATAAATACACATGTGAAAAGTTTGTTTTAAAGCTGCTTTCATTAGGTCGTAACTTTTCTTTCTACTTATAAGACTTTTTCTATTTACCAATACAGACCCGCGGGCATAAAACCAGCCAAAAATGGGTACTTTTGCAAAGCTATCTTTAGCAATTGTTTGATTGGCACCAGGCACAAAAGGTGCTGATAATGGTACATCTAGTAATGCATTGTGGTTGTAAGTAATAATATAAGTGCTACCTTTTTTAAAATGTTGTTTGCCAACTACTTTCATTGGACAGCCAATCATGTATAGCCAAGTACCCGTCCAAAACTGTGATACTTTTATAAACCAATACATACCTTTTGGATTAGGAATAAGCTTGGTAGCCAATGCTGGAATCACAATAATTAAGAACGTAATTGTAAAGCTTAAAAGCCCCCAAAAAGCCCAAATACGGGCAAAAATTTCAAGGAAAATATTATCTTTTTTTGCAGACATAAAATGATATTTAGTTAGTGCTTGACGGGCTCAAATTCCAATCTATTGGGTCAAAGCCATCTTTCATTAATAATTGATTGATTCTGCTAAAATGCTTGCAGCCGAAAAAACCATTGTATGCGCTTAAAGGCGATGGATGCGCTGCTTTAAGAATATGGTGTTTGGTAGCATCTATAAGTACTTGCTTGTCTTGAGCAAATTTGCCCCACAAAACAAATACAACATTGGTTTTTTCGTCAGATATTTTTTTAATCACTGCGTCTGTAAAGTGCATCCACCCAATTTTTGAGTGACTTGCAGGCTCGTTTGCTCTTACAGTAAGTATCGCATTTAGCAATAGTACACCTTGTTTTGCCCAATGGGTAAGGTTGCCTGTTTTGGGTATTGTCATGCCAATATCTGCATACAATTCTTTATAAATATTTACCAACGAAGGTGGTGGTGACACGCCATCAGGCACACTAAAACTTAAGCCCATGGCTTGTCCTGGATTATGATAAGGATCTTGCCCAAGTATTACCACTTTTACCTCGTTAAATGGTGTTTGGGTAAAGGCATTAAAAATCATTTGTCCTGGTGGGTAAATGGTTGCGCCAGTTAATTTCTCGGTTTTTAAATGCGTAGCTACTTGCAAAAAGTACGGTTTGGTAAACTCAGATTTTAGCCTGTCTTTCCAGCTAGCTTCTATTTTTACATCCATATCTCATTAGTTTTAATAGTGGCGAAAGTAGTTGATGATTGGCTTTGTTGAACAGTCAAGTTTTATTTATCACCTAAAAACGGCAATAAATACTAGGTATTTGCCATTGTTATATCTTAGCGTTTCTTTATCAATTACCTAAACCGTTATTGGTTTATATTTGATGTATTGTTATGAATAAAATTGTTGCTTTTATGATACAGAAAAAAGGTTGGGTGCTTTTTATAGTACTAGCGTTTGCAGGTGCATTTTTTGCATTTAGAGGTGTAAGTCCAAATCCTGTGCCTACCACACAAAAACAAAAATTATTAGCTGCTATTGGTCAGTTGTTACAAGAGCAACATTATAGCCCGAAGGCTTTAAACGACGCTTTTTCTAAAGTAGTATTCAAAAAATTTATTGAAGAGCTTGATGGTGACAAGAGCTTGTTTTTAAAATCGGATATTGATGCTTTAAAAAAGTACGAAAACAATATTGACGATGAAATAAAAGCATCTTCTGATTTGAAGTTTGTGCCAGCTATTAATGCGATGTACGACAAGAGAACGACAGAAGTTATTAATATTTATAAAAATGTTTTATCTAAACCATTTGACTTTAAAGTAGATGAAACTTTGGTGACAGACCCTAAAAAAATAGGCTATGCTAGTAATGATGCCGAGCGTAAAGATAGATGGCGTAAACGCTTGAAATTGTTAACCCTTGAGCGTTTTACTAACTTGCAAGAAGATAGAAGCAAAAGCAAAGTTGATAGCATCATTAATAAAACCGATACGCAGCTTGAAGTTGAAGCAAGAAGCAGTGTATTAAGAGCGTTGGATAGAAATTACAACCGCATAAAAGTGAAGTTTACAGAAGATGAACGTTTTAATGCCTATATTAATGTAATTACTAATGCAATGGATCCGCACTCAGATTATTTTGCACCAGTAGAAAAACGTGCGTTTGACGAGCAAATGAGCGGTCGTTTTTATGGTATTGGTGCGCAATTGCAAGAGCAACAGGATGGTAGTATTAAAATAATGAGCCTAGTGCCAGGGGGGCCTGCATTTAAAAGCGGCGAAATAATGGTGAATGATGTGATTGTAAAAGTGGGTCAAGGTGGTAAAGATGAAATGGTAGATATTTCTGGTTATGAAGTAACGGATGCAGTTAAACTAATACGTGGTAATAAAGGTACAGAGGTAAAACTAACCTTAAAAAAAGCAGATGGCACGTATAAAACAGTCGCTATTTTAAGAGATGAAATTGTACAAGACGAAGGTTTTGCACGTAGCGTTGTTGTAAAAAATGGGGATAAGAAAATAGGGTACATTATGCTACCTGATTTTTATGCAAATTTTGAAGATCCAAAAGGTGCAAGAAGCAGCGTAGATGTGGCGAAAGAAGTTGTAAAACTGAAAGAAGAAAAAGTAGATGGTATTGTTATTGATTTGCGCAACAACGGTGGTGGTTCTTTATACGAAGTAATACAAATGGTGGGCTTATTTATAAAACAAGGCCCTGTAGTGCAAGTGCGAGATAGAGATGGTAAAAGCATGGTAATGGATGATAGAGACCAAAGTGTTTTGTACGATGGACCTTTGGCAGTAATGGTAAACGAGTTTAGCGCAAGTGCTAGCGAAATTTTTGCAGCAGCAATACAAGATTATAAACGTGGTATTATTGTGGGCAGCACCTCTACTTATGGTAAAGGCACTGTGCAGCGCAGCGTGCCTTTAGGTAAAAGATTAGATTATTTCTCAGACCGTACAGAATTTGGTTCAGTTAAATTAACCTTCCAAAAGTTTTATCGTGTAAATGGCGGTTCTACACAGCTAAAAGGTGTTGAATCTGATATTGTACTGCCAGACATTTATGAGTTATCTAAATACAGAGAAAAAGAAAATAAATCAGCTTTGCCTTGGGATGAAATTACCAAAGCACCTATACAACCTTACAACGGTTTTGCAAATGTGATTAGCGCTGAGAATCAAAAAATTAAGTTCGACACTACTTTTAATCTGATTAAAACGAGTGTTGAGCAATTAGCAAAAAACAACGATGCGCCAATTAATTTGCAAATAGACAAATACAAAGCTGCACAAAAGCAATTACGTGCAACGTCTAATCAAATTACTAGCCTTATCAAACTAAAAGATTCATTAGATATTGCAGTATTAAAACCCGATTACGATAAGTTTTACAATAATCCTTATAAAACAAAGCAAGATGTATATCAAGATTGGTTAAAAAGAATAAAAACTGATTTATACATTAATGAAACAGTGAAAATTGTTAGTAACATGATAACCAGTCAAAACCCTGTAGTTACCACTAAGTAATAATTTTTATACTATTCTAAAAAAGGTATTCATTTCAGTGAATGCCTTTTTTGTAAATCAAATCGTGCTGATTCATAAAATATATCTACCCTCTCATTATTTTTTTAATTTTTTAAACCATAAACTACCTTAAATTGCCAGTCCAATAGAATGCCCCTACTCTTGGAAAGAATTGATACCGACTAAGTTTACTAAAAAAACGGTACTATGGAAACAGCAGAAAAAATAATAGAAGTCGCAACCCAAGAAGAGAAAAAATGGTTTGTTATTTATACCAAACCTCGTTGGGAAAAAAAAGTAAATACTGCGTTATTAAAAAAAGAAATTGACGTATGGTGCCCTATACAAAAGGTGCAAAAACAATGGAGCGATAGAAAAAAAATTATTGAAGAGCCGCTTTTTAAATCGTACGTGTTTGTAAATATTAACTACGCTTCAGAGCGAACGAAGGTAGCCATGACTGATGGTGTACTAAACTTTGTGTACTATTTAGGTAAGCCAGCTGTAATAAGAAATGAAGAAATTGAAGTTATTAAACGTTATCTGGACGAAACTGGTGCAAGTATCAATATTATAGCTGCCAATAGCTTTAAGCAGGATACCAAAGTGCGTGTAAATAATGGTGTGTTTCAAGACCAAGAAGGCACAGTATTACGTACTGGAAAGCGAAAAGTATATGTGCAATTGAAAACATTGGGTCAAGTGATGGTAGTAGAATTTTCTACCGCTGCATTGGTAGCAGTTTAATTACTTCATCATAGATTTACCATCAATAAGCATTATCAATGTTTCAAAATATAAAGGTTTTTTTAAGTGATGTAGACGGTGTAATGACAGACGCAGGTATGTATTACACCGAAAGCGGTGACGAGTTTAAGAAGTTTAATACCCACGATGGTATGGGCTTTAATTTAATTCAAAAAGCTGGTATAAAAATAGGTATTGTAACTACTGAAAATACCAAAATGGTAGAGCGTAGAGCTGCCAAATTAAAAATGGATTATCTGTATCAAGGCAAGGGTTTTGGCGGTAAGTTAGAATCGGCCTTAGATATTTGCAAGAAAGAAGGTATTAGTATACAAGAAGTAGCCTACATTGGTGATGACGTGAACTGCATTGAGCTTTTAAAAGCCGTTGGGATAGCAGCTTGCCCAGCAAATGCAACAAAAAAAGTAAAAGCGATACAAGGTATTATTCACTTACAAAAAAATGGCGGTGAAGGTGCTGTAAGAGAGTTTATAGACATGATTTTAGAAGAGATTGCGCCTTGATTTTTTTGGTTTAGATTGTGTATCGGTTGCATGCCCTAGTTTTATACCCTAATGACAAAAATTAACTTCGCTATTATTGGTTGTGGTAGAATTGCGGAACGCCATGCAAAGCATATTGCACAACTAGGTAATTTGGTAGCAGTTTGTGATATTGTGGAAGCTAAAGCCAAAGCGTTTGCAGAGTTTTATAGTGTTAATTATTACACAGATATTTCAGTATTACTTTCAAATGAAACAACAATTGATGTAGTTGCTATTTGTACACCAAATGGGTTGCATGCAATACACGCCATTCAAGTATTACAAGCAGGTTGCCATGCATTGGTAGAAAAACCAATGGCTATTACGGTGGCCGATTGTGAAGCAATGATTGTAGCTGCTAATAAAGCTAACAAGCTGCTTTTCGCCATCAAACAAAATAGATATAATCCTCCTGTAGTAGCTGTTAAACAAGCGATAGACAATAATAAGTTAGGCAATGTTTACAGTATTCAATTAAGTTGTTTTTGGAACAGAAATTCCGACTATTACCACAATTCTTGGAAAGGTACATTGGCTTTAGATGGCGGTACATTATTTACCCAATTCAGCCATTTCATAGATTTGTTGTATTGGTTAATTGGTGATGTAAAGCAGGTGCAAGTAATCACAAAAAACTTAGCACACAAAGGCGTTATTGAGTTTGAAGATACTGGTGTAATTGCACTTGAGTTTAATAACGGGGTTATTGGAACGATTAATTACACAGTTAATAGCTACGAGAAAAATATGGAGGGCTCGCTAACCATTTTTGCAGAAAAAGGTACCGTGAAAATTGGTGGTCAATACTTAAACGAACTAGAATATCAAAATATCCAAGATTTTTCAATAGATAATTTGCCTAAAGGTAATATCGCCAATAACTATGGTAATTATGTGGGCAGCATGAGTAATCACGATAAAGTATATGCGAATGTGATTGATGTGCTTCAAAACGGTGCTGATATGTACACCACTGCATTTGACGCCATGAAAACAGTTGAGATTATTGAAAAGATTTACAAAGCAGCTATTATTATAAATAAATTTTAGTATATGTTTTTTAAAGAATCAACCATTGCTATTAAAGACGTTCTGTTTGGCGAAAATGTAACCGTAATACAGCCTGTAAACCTATATGGCTGTAGTATTGGTAGTAATACTTTTATAGGGCCATTTGTAGAAATACAAAAACAAGTTTCAATTGGTGAATACTGCAGAATTCAATCGCACAGTTTTATATGTGAGCTAGTAACTATTGGAAATCATTGTTTTATTGGCCACGGTGTTATGTTTGTAAATGATTTGTTTGCCAATGGTGGCCCTGCAAGTGCCGATACATCATTATGGAAAGCTACTACCATTGGTAACCATGTGTCTATTGGCAGTAATGCCACTATTTTACCTGTGTCTATTTGCGATAATGTAGTGATAGGTGCCGGCGCTGTGGTTACAAAAAGTATCACCAAGGCTGGTATTTATGCTGGTAATCCCGCCAAGTTTTTAAGATTGATATAAATTTTTCACAGGTATGCAGCGTAAAGCCAGGTAAAGTTTTCGTTGACTATTGACTATTGACTATTGACTATTGACTATTGACTATTGACTATTGACTATTGACTATTGACTATTGACTATTGACTATTGACTATTGACTATTGACTATTG
>JAAFHG010000026.1 GCA_013297585.1 Chitinophagales bacterium | reverse complement strand
CAATTTTTCTTTTAATGACTTAGCAGTAATGGTGCCAGCAAATTTTGCAGCAGCATCATCGTTTTGTGCCATGGCAAACATAGAAGCCAATAGCATGGGTGTAAACAGTAGTTTCTTCATGATTATATTTTAAAATAAGCGTTACTTTTTATAGTAGCGAGTGTGAAAGATAGCATCTGTAAACATTTGCCAATAATTTTTTTGGATGAATGGGAAAGAATGTGCCATAAGTTTCTATGAAAGCCTTGTAGTATTAGTATTTTTGAAACTCAATCTATCGCATGAAGGGTTTAATTGTTTTCAGTTTAAGCGTATTATTATTTGCTTGTACAGCTACTAAAAATAGTCAGCAGCAACCTACTATTAGCAGTATTTCAGCCCTAAAGTTATTAGGTGAAATAGATGTGCCATACAATTTGCAATTTAAAAATACCACGATTGGCGGCTTAAGCGGTATCGATTACGATTCAGCGAATAATCTTTATTACCTTATTTGTGATGATAGAAGCAGCATTAATGCAGCAAGGTTGTACACCGCTAAATTATTTACAAGCCCAAAAGGCATCGATAGTGTGGCTTTTGTAGATGTTGCTTTTTTGCGCCAACAAAATGGCACAGTATATCCTAATAGCAAACAAAACCCTGCCAATACACCTGATCCAGAAGCCATTCGCTACAATCCTGTAACCAAGCAATTAATATGGACAAGTGAGGGTGAACGTAATGTAAAAGTAACTGATACTGTGTTGGCAAATCCTGCGATAACAACCATTGCTACCGATGGTAAATACATAGATACATTTAAGCTGCCATCGCAGTTATTAATGCAAGCTATAGAAAAAGGACCTAGGCAAAATGGTGTATTGGAAGGCTTAACATTTACCAATAATTACAAGCAATTGTATGTAAATGTAGAAGAGCCCTTGCATGAAGATGGACCAAGAGCCATGCTTACCGATACCACTGCTTGGATACGCATTTTCAAGTATGATATAAAAACTAAAAAACAGCTTAAGCAATACGCTTACAAGCTAGATCCAATTGCTTACCCTGCTACACCTATAGATGCTTTTAAAATAAATGGTGTGCCAGATATTTTAAGTATTGGCAACAATAAATTATTGGTAATGGAACGCTCTTTTTCTACTGGTAGATTGCCTTGTACCATTAAAATTTATGAAGCAGATATAAGCAATGCTACCAATATTTGTAATAATCCATCTTTACAACAGCACACCAAGTTTACTCCTGCCACCAAACGTTTGATTTTAAACTTAGACAGCTTGGGTATTTTTACTGATAATGTAGAAGGCATGACGTTTGGCCCTACTTTACCCAATGGTCATCGCACATTGGTGTGTGTGGCTGATAACAACTTTGCAGTGTTTGAAAAAACACAATTTTTTCTATTTGAAATTATACCATAAAATACTAACCATATAGGCATAGACACAGAAGGCATATAGAATTGCTGAGATTTTTACAAATAAAACTATGAGCCTATTGTGCCTATGTGGTGAAAAAAGCATTACAAATCACCTAGTTGTGGCCTAAGCACAATGTCTTCCATTACCGCTTGTGCCGATAATTGCGATGCTGCAAATACCATTTTGGCTACATCATTGGCTTCCATTATGCGGCTTTCTTCTACACCACTGCCTATCCAGCTATCGGTGTAAGCTGCACCTGGCATTACTGCCGATACTTTAATACCATATGATTTTAACTCTTCACGTAAGTTTTTGCTAAAGCCAAGCAACGCATATTTACTTATGCTATAGCTTCCACCATTAGCATACGCCTGTAACGAAGCGATTGAGCAAATATTAAAAATGCTGCCGCTTTTTCTTTCAATCATGTTTGGTAACAACGCTCTTGTTAAATGATATGCACTGTACAAATTGGTTTGTATCATTTGCTCTAGTAAGCCTTCTTCTTCGTTATGTATAGCGCCAGGTAAAAACTGCCCAGCATTGTTCACTATAATATCTGGTGTACCATATTGTAAGCACCAAGTAGCAAATGCAAGCACTTCTTCTTTTACACTCATATCTACAGGCATGGCTTTAATGGTACAATCAGGAAATTCTAATAGTAGTTCTTCCATCATTTTATATAGTTGCAATTCGCCCCTTGCACAAACAAGTAAGGTATAGCCTGCGGCGGCAAATTGTTTGGCAATGGCTTTACCCAAACCTTTTGAAGCACCTGTAATCACAATTATTTTGCCGTGGTTTGTTGTATCCGATGTATTTTGCTGGTTCATTCTAGTAAATTAAAATTGTTTCTGCAAACATATCGTATGAGTCACTTACAGCAACCTTTGTTTAACCCTAATCGTAAATACCAGCATCTTTTTTTTGATCTTGACCATACAATTTGGGATTTTGAAATGAACTCAAAAGAAACCTTGGCAGAATTGTATGACCAAAATAATTTGGTACAAAAAGGCATCACTGATTTTGAGGTGTTTTTCGCTAGATATAACGAACACAACAACCGTCTATGGGATAGATACCATAAAGGTTTTATTAAACAAGACGAACTAAAATGGAAACGTATGTGGTTGACTTTGCTTGACTATAAAATTGCAGACGAACCGCTTTCAAGGCAAATGGGCCAGGAATTTTTAACCATTTTGCCAAATAAAACGAATTTGTTCCCCTACACATTTGAGATATTAGATTACTTAACCGAAAGGAAATACGACTTGCATTTAATTACCAATGGCTTTGAAGCCACACAGCGTAAAAAGCTTGCCAATAGTAAGTTAGATAGTTATTTTAGAGAAATGATTACTTCTGAAACAAGCAATAGCTTAAAGCCACACAAAGGCATTTTTAACTATGCATTTGCAAAAACCAAAGCCTTACCGGAGAAGAGTATTATGATAGGCGATAATTTAGAAGCAGATATTCAAGGTGGTATTAATGCTGGTATTGATACGATGTTTGTAAACCATATTAATGCACTGCCGCATATAAAAGCTACTTACGAGGTTACACATTTAAAAATGCTAGAAAATATCTTTTAGCTAACAACCTCTATGTGTCTGATGTGCCTATGTGGTAATAACTAAAACAATATTTTCTCTATCGATTTAAAGCCTTCATCGGCAGGTTGTTGTTCCCAAAGTATTTGGTAAATAGCTGTGGCAATAGGCATGTCAGCTTGTAGTAACCTATTTGCTTGATAAATGCATTTACTTGCATTGTAACCCTCTGCTACCATGTTTAGCTCTAGTTGTGCAGATTTTACACTGTAACCTTTGCCTATCATATTGCCAAATGTTCTGTTACGACTGTAAAGCGAATAGCAGGTAACTAGCAAATCACCTAAATAAACAGAGGCAGAATAGTTGATGCTGCGCTGTTCTTCCTCGCTTTCTTTATCCCAAACTAGTTTGTGGCAAAAAGCTGCCATTTCTGCTGCGGCATTAGCTATATACACACTTAAAAAGTTGTCGCCGTACTCAAGGCCGTGTGCTATACCTGCACCAAGCGCATAAATATTTTTAAGTACGGCTGCATATTGTACACCAATAATATCGTGGTTTACAACTGTGTTTATATACTCGGTTTTAAAATTAGCGGCTATTACACTTGCTGTGGCTTCGTCTTTACCAGAAAATGTGAGGTACGATAATTTTTCTGATGCTACTTCTTCCGCATGGCAAGGGCCTAAAACCGTAAAGTAATTATACAATTGTACATTAAAATTATCGTATAAGTATTCGTTAAGTAGTTGATTGTTAGATGGCATTAGGCCTTTAATGGCCGAAATTATTTTTTTGCCCTGTAACGCATCTTTAGGTAAATCGGCTAATACATCTATTACGTAGGCCGAAGGAATGGCAATTACTAAAGCATCTGATTGTGCTACTACTTCTTGTAAGTTGCAAGACAATTGTAACTGCTTAATATCAAAATATGCTGAACCTAAATAATGAGGATTGTGCTTACGCTTTTGTAAGTAAGCAATATTTTTATCGTTACGAATAAACCAATTGATGGTATTACCATTATCTGTTAATATTTTAGCCAATGCTGTGGCCCAACTACCGCTACCTATCATTCCAAATTGCATGGCAAAAGACTTTTATTAGTGGGCAAACATACGAAAGCTGAAATAATTGCACCGAACCTTGTTGCATGTGCTGTAGATACGCATATAATTATGAAAAACATCCCGTAGAAACGGGATGTTTAAATCCTAATAAAAAACAGACATTCCGTAGAAACGAGATGTCTCTATCCTTTTGAAAATTCATAAATCAAAACTTGATTTATGAATACGATTATGTTGCACTAATTATAAAAATATTAGGCAATAAATGATTATAACGGTGCCTCTATTGTTTTTTTAAGCAATAGAAATACACTGTAAAACTTAGTTAGGTTTGTGGGTGTTGGGGTGGCTACATTAATACTGGAAACAGAAGTATATTTCAACTAACAATGCTATACATTACTATTATCAATAGTAAAATGTACAACTAAACCCATGGTATTTACTACCTGAAATAGGCGCTTAGATATTTGAATAATTTCTTTCTGTTTTAAAATGCATAGTTGCATTTTTATTTTCTAATACTTTGTAGTAAAACAAGTATTTTCTAAATTGATACTTAATGAGTTGTAAAAGATTGTAATTCTAATGTTGCTATTTATTTAAACAACGAGGGATTAACTTTTTTATGGCAATTTTTACAGTTTTGCAAAAGGTACATCTGGTTTTGCATAACCAAATCTTGCAAGTTTTTGTGTGGTATAATACGCATCTACACCAAGGCTAGCAAGACTTTCAGCTTGTTCTAGCGCTAAAAACCCATCGTTTTTAATAAGGTTGTCAGCTAGTATTACATCCATTACTTTGCCTATTACTAAAAAAGTATTGTTGTGTGTAATTGGTACAATTTCAACGAGTGAAAGTGCGTACTTAACATTGCTTTCTTGGACAAAAGGTGCAACTACATTTGGTAGATACATTTCAGTTAAGCCCACTTCAGTAAATTCATTCACTTCTACAGGATACTTAGCACTGCTTTGGTGTGCTTGCGCAGCAATGGTAGGATGTATGTGATTGATAGTATAAACACCCGTTGCCTTAATATTATCGATAGTGTGTGGTGCAGCAGCTAAGGGACGGTTAATAAAGCCTATTAATGCAGGGTCTGAACCTAGATGCACCACACTGCTAAACACACCCAAATTAGGCTGACCATCTGCATTTACTGTAGCTATTAAACTAACCGCTTTAAAACCAGTAAGGCAATTAATAAAATTAGCTCTGTAAAATCGTTCCCAAGTTTTTATGGTATCTATCGTAATATGCTGCATATGTTGCCTTTTATAAACCGGTTAAACAGTTTTACATTTTAGAATGTTCGTACTACGCAAAAGTTGCTCACTAACTTTATTCATCATCATTAAATACTTGCGCCACTTTTTCTGGCTGTGGCTGTCTTAATTCCATATGGTGAATTAAATCTGCGACTACGGCCGTCCACCCTGTTTGGTGCGAAGCACCTAAACCGGTTCCTGTATCGCCATGAAAATATTCATAAAACTGAAGTAAATCTTCGTTGCCCGATTGCTGATAAAACCAGTTATACTTACCATTAAATGAGCGTTTTCCTTCTTCATCTTTTGTAAATAAACTGATCACTCTATCGGTTAAAAAATTTGCTACCTGCTCTAAGTTCATCATATTGCCAGAACCAGTAGGGCACTCTACTTGCAAGGTATCGCCATAGAAAAAACCATACCTTCTTATAGAGCGAATAATTAAGTAATTTAAAGGCATCCAAACAGGGCCGCGCCAGTTTGAATTACCACCAAACATATTAGAAGTGCTATCGCCCGGGTCGTATTGAATGGTGTACACTTTTCCATCCAATGTAATTGAGTAAGGATTGGCTTCGTGGTATTTTGATAAAGCCCTAATACCACCATCAGACAAAAATTCAGCTTCGTTCAACATGCGTTTTAGCAATGGTATTAAACGTTCTTTAGGTACTAGAGAAATTAAAATTTTATCGCTATCACTACGTTCTTCATTTGGCCAATAACGGTCGTTCTTTTTACGATAGTTCTCAAACCAAGTAATGCGCTTTTTAAAATCTGGCAACTTACTAATCGTCTCCTTATCAATAAGTGATACGGCCAATATAGGTATTAAACCAACTATTGATTGCACTTTTAACGGTGTAGATTCACCACCTTTTACGGTAACTGAATCATAGAAAAATTGGTCTTTCTCGTTCCACAAAATGTTTTCGTTCATAGCTTCTGCAATCAATACAAAATGCTCGAAAAATTTGGTAGCCATATCTTCAAAAGACACATCGTGTGTGGCTATTTCTAGCGCTATATCCATCATGTTTAATGCATACTTACCCATCCAACTTGTACCATCTGCTTGTTCTAAATGCATGTGTGCAGCCACGCCATGGCTTCTATCAAATACACCAATATTATCTAAGCCTAAAAAGCCTCCTTCAAATAAATTATTGCCACTCTCATCTTTTCGGTTAATCCACCATGTAAAATTGATGATAAGCTTTTGGAAAATACGCTTTAAAAAAGTGAGGTCACCTTTACCAGTATTTTGCTTGTCTATACGATATACTTGTAAGGCAGCCCAAGCATGTACAGGTGGATTTACGTCACCAAAATTCCATTCGTAAGCAGGTAACTGTCCATCAGGTTTCATGTACCACTCACGCATAATAAGTAGTAATTGATGCTTTGCAAAATTGGCATCAATCATAGCCATTGGTATGCAATGAAAAGCCAAATCCCAAGCGGCGTACCATGGATATTCCCATTTATCAGGCATTAAAATAATGTCTTGGTTTTTTAAATGTTTCCAATCGCTATTACGTCCTTTCTTTTTTCCATCATTTACGGGTGTTAAACCATCTGTGGTATTTAGCCATGCTTCTACATCGTAATGATAATATTGTTTACTCCACAATAAACCAGCAAAAGCTTGCCGTTGAATGGATAATAATTCTGGTGTAGCAGATTGGCAAAATATAGACGCATAAAAATCATCAGCCTGCGCCTTACGGTTAGTAAATACTTGTTCGAAACCTGTACCAAAGGGCGTATCATGCGACTTGCTACTAAGTCTACAATAAATAGTTTTAGTACTGTGAGCTTCTACTTGCAACTTATATACAGGCGAAAATTTAGTACCCTTTTTTCTATTTCGTAAGGCCTCAATGTTTTCACCATCAATAATAGCCGAATGAAACGCATCTTTTACAAAAGGTGAGGCATTAGGTATGCCCATTATCCTTTGCTTGTTTGTTTCGTTATCTGTATAAAAGTTATCGTCTGGTTTTTGAAAATAGAAGTAGTACTTACCCAACCTTTCTTGTTCTGCCTTTACTGCTGTTTTATTAATTTCAGTAATTAACGGCTTCTTTTCATCTGTATTATTTTTCCATCGGTTATAAAACCAAAGTGTTGGTAATACAGTAATTGGTGCAGCTTTATGAAAGCGATTAGTAACGTCTATTTTAATAAAAATATCTTGTGGGCTTTGCTTTGCGTAAGTGATTTTTACGTCAAAATATTCGTTGTGGTCAAACACACCTGTATCTAGAATCTCATATTCAGGCTCGGTTTTACTACGCCACTTATTACGAGCTACTAACTCGTTGTATGGAAATTTTTGCTGCGGGTATTTGTACAAATATTCCATGTAATAATGCGTAGGCACATTATCTAAGTAATAGTATAATTCCTTCACGTCTTCACCGTGATTACCTTCATTATTACCAAGGCCAAATAAGCGTTCTTTTAGTATTGGATCTTTACCATTCCAAAGCGCTACGGCAAAGCATAGGTTTTGAAAATAGTCTGTAATTCCAGCTAGTCCATCTTCACCCCAACGGTACACCCTACTATGTGCGTGGTCGTGTGGAAAATAATTCCAAGCATCACCATGCTGACCATAATCTTCACGTACAGTACCCCATTGGCGTTCGCTGAGGTAAGGTCCCCACTGTTCTAAAGGTATTTTTTTTCTATCGTTAACAGATAGTCTTTGATGTTCTGCTGTCATAATATCAATTTACAATTAGCAATCATTTTAGGTTTAATAGTATATTACTATCTTATTTTCAAACGGTTGCAATTGTTAGGGTTAAAGCAATTAGTGTGTTAAAAATACAGTAATTGTAGTTTGCGCAAATAACAGTGTTACAAATACATAACGAGAGATAGTTTCTTATCTTCAATTATCAAACTAAAAATTATGTTTCCAAAAGTTAAAATTTGCTGTATTAGTTCTGAAGAAGAAGCAAGTATGGCTATAGGCTATGGCGCAGCAGCATTGGGTTTGGTGGCAAAAATGCCAAGCGGCCCAGGCGTAATTGACGATGCCTTAATTGCTAGTATTGCAGCCAATGTACCACCACCAATAGGTACGTTTATGCTTACAAGCGAAACAATTGCCGATGAAATAATTGCACATCACTATCGTACCAATACCAATACTATTCAAATAGTAGATGCCTTACAAAGTGGCACTTATAAAGCCATTAAAACCGCATTACCAACCATAAAAATTGTACAGGTTATTCATGTAATAAACGAAGCTTCTGTAGATGAAGCGCTGCAAATAGCTGAAGACGTAGATGCCTTATTACTTGACAGTGGTAACCCTAACCTTGCTGTAAAAGAACTAGGCGGTACAGGTAGAATACACAATTGGCAATTGAGTAAGCAAATAGTAGCACAATGTAAAAAGCCTGTGTTTTTAGCTGGCGGTTTAAAAGTAGATAATGTAAAACGAGCAATAGATACTGTGCAACCCTATGGTATCGATTTATGCAGTGGTGTAAGAACCAATCAACAATTAGACCCACATAAGCTAGAGGCATTTTTTAGAACGGTTTATGAGTAATCGATACATGGTTGCTTTACATTTGCCTTTAACTTCACAAAAAATAATTGATGATAGTAGTTACTGGCGCCAATGGTTTGGTTGGCTCTCACCTTATTACAACATTATTGGCGCAAGGAAAGCAGGTAAAGGCTTTGTATCATACTAGCCATGCGGCTATCAATCATCAAAATTTAACGTGGCAACAAGGTGATATTTTAGATATTATTGGTTTAGAAGAAATATTCATCGGTATTACTCAAGTGTACCATTGCGCAGCCATCGTTTCATTTAACCCCAAAGACAAACAACTATTACATAAAACCAACGTTGAAGGCACTGCTAATGTGGTGAATGCTTGTTTATCTTCAGGTGTACAAAAACTACTTTATGTAAGTTCTGTTGCAGCTTTAGGTAGAACTGGAATCAGTGAGCCAATTAGTGAAAATAACAAGTGGATTGAAGGCAATCACAATAGCGAATATGCAAAGTCTAAATACCTAGCTGAAATGGAAGTTTGGCGCGGCATAGGCGAAGGATTAGATGCTCTTATTGTTAACCCAAGTATTATTCTTGGTTGTAGCGATTGGGCCAAAGGCTCAGCTGCTATTTTTAAAAATGCCTACAATGAATTTGCTTGGTATACCAATGGTACTAATGGTTTTGTAGATGTGCAAGATGTAGTAACTATTATGACTAGCCTTATGGATAGTGATATTACAGCCCAACGCTTTGTAGTAAGTGGCCGCAATCTTAGCTATCAAGAACTGTTTACAAGCATTGCAAATGCCTTTAACAAAAAGCCACCACACAAATTGGTAACACCATTTCTTGCAGAAATTGTATGGCGTATTGAAGCCTTAAAAGCTAAGTTCACAGGCAGTAAACCATTACTTACTAAAGAAACTGCAAGAACCGCACAACAAACCATTACATACAATAATAGCAAGTTATTAAGGGCTTTGCCCGATTTTAAATACACTGCTATCAATAACTCTATTGAGAGAATTTGTAAAGAGTTAGTAGAAATGTATAAATTGTAAAAAAAATTGCGCTTGAATAAAATTCTTGCCATACTACTATCTATTGCACTTTATGCGCCCTGTATTACAAATATTGCTTTGTATATAGAGTGTATTGTATCCTCAAAAACCTATGCTGATAAAGAAGCTTGCGGTTGTAATATAACCGCGACAGATGGCAATAAAGATGCCCATGCAACAATGCCAGATAAGTTAAAAGCAAATAGTTTTAAAACAGATTGGCAATTGCTTAATGATGCTCAATTTTCTTGTAATAATAATGGTTGTACCGTACAATCTAAGTGGTTGTTTAATTACAATGTAAACTACCTAAAAGGGTATAACAGTAGCGTTTTTCGCCCACCATCCATATAAGCGTTTTCATACAAATTGTTTACTTTAAAGTAAGTGCTATTAACTATATAGCGCTTGTTTTATCATGCTATTTATTACCCAAAAACATTAACAATGAATCGTACAATATTAATGGCATTGCTGCTAGTTATACTAGCAAGCTGCCATCGTGCTGCCCTTCCATCAACAACCGCTTATAGCAATACCGAAGTAAAAAACGCCAATAATCAAACGATGCTATTAGGGCATTGCGCCATTAGCATGTTACAAAGCGATAATTATAAAGATTGGTATAATCAATCGTATAACGGCTATGCAATTGATAGCAAATATATAGCTCAACTAAAGCCACTTTTTAAGTCTAAAACTATTGAAATATTTTTAGGCACGTGGTGTGGCGATAGTAAGCGAGAAGTACCGAGAATGCTTAAAATATTAGCTTCTGCTAATGTAGATACAAGTGCTATTAAATTGATTTTTGTAAATAATACAACTGATAGCTACAAGCAAAGCCCAGAGCACGAAGAAGTGAATAAAAACATTCACCATGTGCCAACATTTATTTTCTACGATGGCAAAAAAGAAATAGGTCGTATTGTAGAATCACCTGTAGTTACATTAGAAAAAGATATAGCAGCCATTTTACAGAAAGCTGCTTATGCACCTAATTATAAAGCCATTACTTATTGGCAAAAAACTGTAAAACAAAAAGGCAAAAACATTACGGATATAGCATTACAACAAGTTGCCGATTCTGTTAAAACATTGTGCAAGCATTCAGGTGAATTGAATGCTTATGGTTACATGTTACTTGCACAAAAGAATGTAACTGAAGCTATTAATGTTTTTAAGCTAAATGCGCTGTTATATCCTGAAAATGCCAATGTTTACGACAGTTTGGCTGAGGCTTACTATACTATTGGTGACAAAGCTGAAGCTAAAAAATATTATGAAAAGGTATTGGCAATAAGCCCATTTAATATTGAAGCAAAAAAGATATTAGAAACGCTGAAATAATATAAAACTGTAGAGTGCATAATTGTGAAATATGCACTCTACAGTTTATTGTGCCATTACTTTTTTCCATAGTTCTGGTATACGTTTTGCCCACACAAATTCTCTTCTTTTATCACCAGCATTAATGGCAGGTGTACCCATATAAACAGTGTTGCCTTCAATAGTATTTGTAACACCAGACTGACCCATAACAACCGCACCGCTTTTAATAGTAATTGTTTTGTTTACACCCACTTGGCCCCAAAGAGTTACACCATCTTCTAAAGTAGTAGCACCAGCAATACCTACTTGTGCAGCTAGCAAGCAGTTTTTGCCTATCACTACATCGTGGCCAAGATGCACCATATTGTCAATAATAGTACCCTTGCCAATTGTAGTGCTAGCACTTACGCCTCTATCTATGGTGCAGCCGCAGCCTATTTCTACATTATCTTCTATTACCACATTGCCACAACTATTCATTTTTTTAAACCAAACCTCTCTATTTTTTTTTGTATTGTAGTAAAATGCATCGCCACCAATTACAGTACCAGCTTGTATTACAACGTTATTGCCAATAACACTGTAATCCATAATTGTTACATTAGGGTAGATAACACAATTGCTACCAATAGTTACATGATTGCCTATAAATACGTTGGGCATAATGGTGGTGTTTTCACCAATAACTGCTGTATCGCTAATGCTTTTTGTAGCTGGTGCAAATGGGCGAAAATGGTTAGTAATAGTTTGATACGCATCAAATGGATTGTCTGTAACCAATAGTGCTTTGCCTTCTGGTATGGTAACCTCTTTACTGTTAATGATAATAAAGTTAGCGGCACTTTGCAAGCACTTATCATAGTATTTGGGGTGATCTACAAATACTAAATCGCCAGCTTCTACCTTATGTATTTCATTGATACCAGTAGCTTGTAATGCACTGTTACCAACAACTTCAGCATGTATTAATTCGGCAATCCAAGTAAGTGAAACTGGTGATGGAAATTTCATCTGTTAGTATTTTTAAATTATAGCTGTCAAAGGTAATAGGCTGTATGAGAGTAAAATAATTTTTAGTGTTCACCCTAAAATATTTTTTGGTAAAACACAAATGCTTGAAAGCTTTATCATACAAGCAATTAATGGTAGCAACATACTCAAAATCCCTACTAAAAAAGACTTTCAGCGATTATAATTGCTACAACTCAAGTATAGTAAATGATGTAATGGTTACTTTTACAATCACCTAGCTATGTAGCTATTCACATCTTAGTTTATAAATGTGAATAAAATAATTGAAAGATTTTTTTGTGTTGGTTGAAAGTATTTTTAATATTGTGCAGGGAAATTACTAATCCCTTTACTTACTAACCCATCTATATAGAAGCCTCGCAATTGCGAGGCTTTTTATTGTCGCTTATTTTGTGTTACATTTCTTACAAGCTATTTATAAGTAGTAGGGCTACAAGTACTGTAAACATTGATATTTGCAGTATGCAACGTTACTTTATTATTTATAAACCCTACATGGTGCTATCGCAGTTTTCTGCACAAGAAGGCAAGCAAACCTTGGCTGATTTTTTTAACGTTCCTAAAGATGTATATCCGGTAGGTAGGCTTGATGCAGATAGCGAAGGCTTATTAATTTTAACCAACGATACAACTTTAAACCACCGCTTACTCACCCCAAGCTTTGCACACGAAAGAGCCTACTGGGCGCAGGTAGATGGCCAAGTAACCAACGAGGCAATTGCTAATTTACAAAAGGGCGTAACCATAAATGTGGATGGTATTATGTACGCTACCAAACCTTGCAAGGCAAGTCTACTTAGCCCCGAGCCAATAGTACCTACACGTACACCACCTATACGGTTTAGAAAAGACATTCCTGCGCCTTGGATACAACTTATTTTAACTGAAGGTAAAAACAGACAAGTACGTAAAATGACGGCTGCGATTGGCTTTCCAACGTTGCGCTTAATACGCCATCGTATAGAAAACATTACCATTGATACGATGCAACCTGGTGATATGATAGAACTATCAAAAGCTGCTATTTACAAAAAACTATTGCTATCGCTCACCACATAGGCACAGTAGGCACATAGACTATATAACAATGAACTTAAAAAAATAAGATAGAATGTTGCAATGGTTTTCGCTCACCACATAGGCTCAGTAGTCACATAGCCGAAACAACCATTAACTAAAAATAAAATAGAATATTGCTAATGAACCATCCATTTTACGAAGTAACCCAAGGCGAGTTTTTAATTAGTACCAACCCTGAATTGCTAGATGTAAAAGCCATTCATCAATACTTATCGCAAGAATCATATTGGGCTCAAAATATTCCATTGGCCACCGTAAAAAAGTCTTTAAAGCATTCTTTGTGTTTTGGTATGTACGATGGCAGTAAGCTTATAGGCTTTGCTAGATTAGTTACTGATATGACTGCCTTTGCTTATTTATGTGATGTATTTGTGATTGAGACTTACAGGAAAAGGGGCTTGTCTAAATGGCTAATGCAGACTATTCATACACACCCAGAATTACAAGGCTTAAGGCGCTGGATGCTTGGCACTAGAGATGCGCATGGATTGTATAAACAGTTTGGGTGGGAAGTTTTGCCAGATGATATGTGCAAGCGTTTCATGCAATTGCACTTTCCTAACGTGTACCAGTAGGTAGGTTGCTAACAAACTATTGGGTAAGTGCCTAATTATATATGGTGGCGTTACCAATACTTGTAATGTTATTGTGGTGGATTTCCACGTAATTTCTCGGTGAAATCCACGTAAATTTTGCAGAAATCACCGACTTTTTCTACTTATTTTCTCTATACTATTGTGTTGCTAACTTATTTATAAACAATACAACAAAAAGCACCGAACTAGCCGCCCTTAAAGCCGAAAACGAGAAACTAAAAATAGAAATTGCAGCACTAGAAAGGGCTATTGGGCTGATGGGGAAGAAGTAGTGAATAATTCTTTTTGAAATATTGATTATTAGTTTGTTATAAACAGACTTTTGGTTATTTTTGAGTTAGGCGCAATTTTATGAGTACACAAACTGACAAAGAAAAATCGAGAGAATTACTTGCTGAAATAAAAGGTAAAAGTGATGACGATTATGAAAAAAACATAACCTACATCGCAGCTGGGACACTTGTGTTATCAATGACTTTTATTGAGAAAATAGTTACTTTAAATAAATCGTATGCTATTTGGACACTGATTATTTCTTGGACAATACTCGTATTGACGCTATTAGTAAATTTAATTTCGCATCAACTTTCAAGTTTATTTCACGAAAAAACGATTGAAGATTTTGACAATGATGACCCCAAAATATTTGACAACATCAAAGCTCGAAATAAAATAATTCGTTCGATAAATTGGGGAACGACATTTGGACTTACAACTGGAATAGTATTCTTAATTTTATTCTGTTCAATAAATTCAATTAAAATGGCAAATGACAACAAAAATTTACACAATCCTAATGACTCTAACTATATTGAGAAGGGTAGGACAATTACTGCCCCTCTGATAACAGGCAGTAATAACTCGTCAAATAATTCGAGTAATTCCTCAACTAACAATTCAGGACAAAACACAAGTGGTGGACAAACTTCAAACAACTCTTCTGACACTTCAAAAAGATAATTATGAGCAAAGCAAAAAGTACTTCAAAGCCAAAACCAAAGCCATTAACAGAAGGCAGGACAATAGTTAAACCGACAACTTCGACTAAGAAACCTTCTGAAAAAAAGAAATAAAAACTACGCCCAATCTGGTTTGGCGTTATGCTGCAGGATGTTGTAATCTTTGGCTTTTTATCGCTTTTATACTTTATATCCAGCTTGACCGAACATTATTCAACTGTTGTTCTTAGCTTCATCTTTTTGTTAGTAATTTAATTTTATATACCAGCTTGACGGTTCGCTATTATAGCCACAAACGCCAAACCTTTTTCGTTGTGCGTCATTATGCCGACTTATTCTAACAATTTAAATTTAATAAATGGCAAACCCAAAAGACATTTTAGTTATTACGACATCATCGACTGATGGAATAAAAATAAAAAAATATTTAAAACCTGTATCAGCACACATTGTTGCAGGGACGAATTTATTCAGCGACTTTTTAGGCGGCTTGACTGATGTATTTGGGGGACGTTCACAATCCTACCAAAAGCAATTGACCTCACTATATAACGAAGCGATTGAAAGAATTAAAATTGCGGCATATGAATTAGGCGCAAACTGTATTGTGGGATTAAGTATTGATATGGATGAGATTTCAGGAAAAGGCAAATCTATGTTTATGCTAACTGCAATAGGAACAGCTGTCATCCTTGAAAAGGAAACTATTGAAAAAAATCCTTTGCCAAACCTTGCTGAAAAGTTTGAAAACGTTGGTGTTGACAGGATAAATATTTTGAGAAACAAAAAAAATATAATTCAAAAAGCCAATTCAGAGGACTTAGTTCTTAACGATGATGTATGGAGCTTTATTACAGCAAATCAAGTTGACGAAGTTTTTCCCTATTTATTAAAAAAGTATTCAAAAGCAATTGCGATTGATGAAATCAACTCAGGGTCATCTGCAAATTTTAATAAACAACTTATCTCATACATTGACTGTTTGCCTGATAATATTAAGTTGGACCTTCTGTACAATGGTATTCAGACCGAAAAAAATGAACAGTTATCTTTGAAATTAGCAGAAATATTAGACGAGTTAAACCTATTTGATTTTAATAGAGTTATGCAGCTACTAAAAAGTGATAACTTCCAAACACAAAAAATCGGCTTACGCATTTCCAAGTTTGACAAACCATTTTACAACAAAGAAGATATTATTGACTTAAAAGCAATTAAAGAGTTTGTACAAAAAGCTTTTGGAGAACGTGGTATTAGGACAATTAAAAAACAACTTTTGTCATCTAAAGAAAAGGAAGTTTGGACTTGTGAATGTACCAAAGCAAATAATGATATAGGTAGTAACTGTGATAATTGCTTTAAAGATATTTATGGGTTTAAAGCAACAGACGTAAAACCTGTAGACATTTGTAATTTAATTGAACAGAAAATTGAATTAATTGCAGAATATGTAAAATAACGAAATCACTAGCGCAGATCTTAATAAGGCATCGGTGCATAGCTGACCTGTACTAGCGAGTTACTTGACATTTCTAATGTATTGTTATGCATCCGAGGTTTTGGAAGTTATAATTTCTTGATTTGCGCACACGAAACATAATATGTACAATTCTTTCAATCCTATTATTTTTGTGAAGATTACCAAGCACTGCATGTTATGAAGCACAAAAAAAGAAGAAACGCCCACGAAAACAACAATGAAGCGTGTAAAAACTGTGGACATGTTTTTACAGGAAAAATATGCAATATGTGTGGCGAAGAGGTGTTTCACAAACATCAGTTAAGTGCCTCGCACTTTTTACATGAGGTAATAGATTTCTTCTATCATTTTGAGAGCAAAGTTTTAAAAACCATTAAGCTTAATTTTTTAAAGCCTGGCTTTATTACCAAAGAAAATTTAAGGGGCGTTAGAATACCGTATGCGAGACCTGTACAATTGTATTTGGTAGTAGCTGTGTTATTTTACATTTCTATGGGTTATTTTAATAGAAAAGATTATGTACCCGCTGTAGGCGACCATCAGTATTTTGGCTTATCGTCTTACACCATTTTTAAATGGGCAGAGCCGTTAGATAATTATATACAAGCATCTATAGATAGTAGTTGGGTAAAAAAAGGAAAGGAAATAGAAAAGCAGTTGGCCGAAGAATACACAGCAAATGGCAGTAAAGACAGCAGTGTAAAAATTTACAGTCGCTTAAAAAAAGACAGCCTAATTGTACCCTACAGCAAAGTAAATACCCTTGCCTTTCACGATATGCTAATACTGCGTGGTGATGGTTTTTACAGTAAAATAGCCTCCTATTCAAAAGCATTTGTGTTTTTACTTATTCCATTTTTTGCTTTGTTTTTTCTATTATTCTTTTATAAAAAGCTAGCTACTTACGGTGCAGCACTCATTTTTTCTACCCACTTTTTTGTATATAACCTAAGCATTTATATGTTGTATACCGCTGTAAATGTGCTTCCTGCACAATGGCTACACAACAAAAACTTGATATTTTGGATGCGTTGGCCTTTTGATGCCATTTTTTACAATAGCTATACCGAAGGCATTACCACCTTTATTTTTGGTGAGGCATTTGAATTTACCCACTTTATTTTTTGGATGCCTTGGTTGTTTATTGCGTTTAAAAGGCTATTTGCTACCACTTGGTGGAAGAATATTTTAATATCTTACTTATGCTGTAGAATATTTTATTACCTCATTTTTGGCATGTTTAAAAAAGCGCTAATTGCATTTACTATTTGGAGTATTCATGCGTAATTATTGGTAGTAATTGTTTAAACGTCCGAGGTTTTAAAAACCTCGGACGTTTTGTATAAGACAGTTTTACAAGGCAACCTTTTATGCAATTTCATTTCTTAACATACACGTTAAAGATTAAACAAACCCTCACCATCGCAATAAACCGTTAAATTTGCCGCTCAATATTTAGAAAATGTGAAGTATGAACTAGGTATAACTTCACACATCGTAAATCACACTTTGCATTATGAGTCAACATTTAAGTGAACAAGAGATTATTAGAAGAGAGAAACTTGCTAAAATACAGGCTGCTGGTATAGATGCATATCCTGCACCGTTGTACCCTGTATCGCATTATTCTACAGATATTAAAGACAGTTTTACAGAAGAAAACAAAGAAGATTTTGCAAGTGTTTGTTTGGCTGGTCGAATTATGAGTATTAATGATAAGGGCAAAGTATTTTTCATTAAAATTCAAGATAGCAAAGGCATTATTCAAGCGTATGTAAAACGAGATGAATTGTACCCAGAAGAAGACAAATCAATGTGGGATAATTTAGTAAAGCATGGCCTTGACTTGGGTGATTTTATTGGCTTAACTGGTTATGTATTTATTACAAAAACTGGCGAAACGTCTATACATACACAAACATTAACCTTACTAGCAAAATCGTTGAAACCATTACCAGTGGTAAAGCGTGATGAAGAAGGTAATGCTTACGATGAAGTTACTGACCCAGAGTTTCGCTACCGTCAGCGTTATGCTGATTTAATTATTAATCCTGTGGTAAAAGACACGTTCATTAAGCGCACCAAATTGATTAATACCATTCGTGAATTTTTAAACGAACATGGCGCTTTAGAGGTGGATACACCTGTTTTGCAAAGTATACCTGGTGGTGCAGCTGCTAGGCCATTTGCCACGCACCATAATGCATTGGATATTCCTTTGTATTTGCGTATTGCCAATGAGTTGTATTTGAAGCGTTTAATAGTAGGTGGTTTCGATTTTGTGTACGAGTTCAGTCGCAACTTTAGAAACGAGGGCATGGATAGAACACACAATCTTGAATTTACGGTTTTAGAGTGGTATACAGCTT
>JAAFHG010000702.1 GCA_013297585.1 Chitinophagales bacterium | reverse complement strand
TAAGTCAGGAATAGCTCCACAATCAGCTACATCATCTTGCAGATTAGTTAACAAAGTTTTTAACTCGTCAAATTGAACTTGTGTCATAATTATTGGTTTATAAATGATAAAATAAAAAACATGTTGTAAAAGTCAGTCTTGGTGCAAAACACTAAGCTGACGTGCAACTCAAAAATAGACGAAAGTCAGTTTATAACAAACTAATAATCAATCTATTTTTTTGCGCTTTTTGTATTGTCGATACTTGCGTATTTTGTATTGTCGGTTACCGACAATACAAAATACGCAAGTTATTTACTAGCCACACCTTACCTCTTCCCCATCATTCCAATAGCCCTTTTTAGCGCCGCTATTTCTATTTTCAGTTTTCGTGTTCTACTTTAATTCTTTGGTATTCTTCTATTTACCCTCTTCAAATGCTCTAACACCTAACTAAAACCTGCACTTACCCACTTCAACAGCCCAACCACCCGGTAAAAACCTGCGGTTACCCATTTCAAAACCATGTAACCCCACTTAAAAACTAGGCCGAGCCACTAAAAGCCTAGGCTGTCGCAGTTTTGAAGTGGTAGGGGGTACTTAACAATTAGGCTAACCTAACTTTTAGGTGGGTAGGGGTACTTCAAAACTAAGTTTCACTTCATTTTGAAGTGGGTACCCCCGCTATTAATGAAGTTGACGAAGCACATCTCTAATTCTAGATAAAAGAGGTTTATAATGCCACATTACATGCAGTTATAGTAGATAAATAGCCGCATCAGCTTTACCTAGGTATACCCTGCATAACATCCACGAAGAGCAAAACAATTAACCATCATTTACAAAATTATCCCCCTCAATTTCGCCTTCACTTCGTTTTCCCATTCTGCTTTTAAAATACTCAATACAATACTGTCTCTTCTGCCGCCATTGGGCAATGGTAAATGGTTACGTAAAATACCTTCAACGGTGCAGCCTATAGCTTTCATGGCAGCAACACTGCGTGCATTATTGGCATCGGCTCTAAATTCTACACGTTCTATACCCAAAGTTTCAAAGGCAAATTGTAGCAATAAGTACTTGCAATGGCGGTTTAAACCCGTACGTTGAAATTGCTTGCCATACCAAGTGTAGCCAAGCTGTAAGGTATTATTGGTTAGTTGTACATCGTAAAAGCGTGTACTACCTGCGTATTGTTGCGTTCTTTTGTCAAATACAATAAAGGGATATTCTTTTTGTGCCTCTTTTGCCGCCAGAGCACTGTTAATGTATGCTTTCAAGTTTGTTTCACCAGCTACAGGCACTAATGAGTATTGCCAAATATCTTGTTCATATTCTGCAAAGTATAGCAGGTTTTGCCAATCATCTACTTGCAAAGGACGCAATAACACGCAATCATCTTCTAATAAGTAATCCGTTTGAAAGTCAAGCACAGTGGGCATTTTAATAGATATTTAATTGGCTAATCTTGCAATATTCGCAACGTAATTTGACCAAATAATTTGATATTGCACACTTAAATTACCATTAACCATGTGTGGAATAGTTGGATACATAGGCCCAAGAGAAGCATACCCAGTTGTAATAAAAGGTTTAAAGCGTTTAGAATACCGAGGCTACGATAGTACCGGTGTGGCTTTAATAAATAATGGTAAGCTAAACGTATACAAGAAAAAAGGTAAAGTTGCCGAACTTGAAGAAAATGTAATTGGTGCCGATTTACATTCTCATATAGGCATTGGCCACACACGCTGGGCTACTCACGGAGAGCCAAGCGATAGAAATGCGCACCCTCATGTAAGCAATAGCGGTCAGTTTGCCATGTTGCACAACGGCATTATAGAAAACTATGTACCCATTAAAAACGACTTGCTAAAAAAAGGTTACACCTTTAAAAGTGATACCGATACAGAGGTTTTGCTCAACTTTATAGAAGACATTAAAAAGAACAATAACTGTACCCTTGAAGAAGCATTGCGCATTGCCTTAAAGCGTATTGTAGGTGCGTATTGCATTCTATTAATTGACGAGCAAGACCCTGA
>JAAFHG010000226.1 GCA_013297585.1 Chitinophagales bacterium | reverse complement strand
CCCATTTGTACGAAATTACTTTTAGCAACAAAGGTGGTTTGGTAATGCCAATAATTGTTGAGTTTAAATTTGAAGATGGTACTAACCAAATAGAAAGAATACCAGCACAAATTTGGCGTAAGAACGAAAACTTGGTTACCAAAGTTTTCATGACTACTAAAAAAGCAGTTGCTATAAAACTAGATCCATTACGTGAAACAGCTGACATTAATGAAGCAAATAATGTATGGGGTAAAGTAGATGCAGAACCAAGCAAATTTGCTTTGTTTAAAGCAGGTGCGGGCAACCGTAGAAATCCAGCTGCTACTATCAAAAATCCGATGCAAATTGCTAAGGAAAGAGGTGGTAAATAGGATTTGTGATTGAAATAATTTTTGTGATTAAATGGTAAAAACGGTGCAGCCAGATAGCTGCACCGTTTTTATTTCTTCGCACATATAATTTCAAACTATAAATTTCAAATCCCAAATTTCTTTACCCCGTTCTACCATCTCTTACTTTAAAGGCTTTTTTGCCAGAGTTCTTTTTCTCAAATTCTAATATCTCTTTGGTCTTTAATTTCTCAGGTGCTTTTTTGGTAGTATCTGTTTTAGCTACTGCCGTTGGTGCAGCGCCTTCCACCTTTGGTACTACCAGTTTGTCCATATCATAAGTTTCTGTTTTTACTAGCGATAAAGAACCCGGTCTATAATATTTCCAAACACCATTTTTATAGGCATCACCTTCACGTTTTATTACCCTGCGTATTATTTTGTATTCATCTACTACATCAGGTACATCTATTGTGTCGTATGGTTTTTCTGGATTAATGGCGCGCCAGCTTTCTTCACGTTCAAGGCCAGCAATGGTATAATATCTACAAATGCCATCTTTAAAGCCCCAACGGTAGTTTTCAAGCCCTATAAAATCGCCTTCTAAGCTATACAAGCGCCAAGAGCCTTCTTTTTGGTTGTTTTTGAAAATACCTTCTTCCTCGTAGCCAAGCTCGCCACGCAGGCTTTCTATGCGTATTTTCCATCTGCCTTGCTTCGCATTTTTCATATCGGTGCAGTTAATGGTATCGCCTGTGGATGTTAAACGATAAGTTTTACACTGTGCCATACCTTGCAAACTAACTAATAATAACGGTGCTATTAACCAATGCATAATGATTGTCTTTTTAGTCAATCAAAATTAGCAAACTAATAGCTCAAGAAATTGCTAATGTTATTTTATCTATCTCTCATAAAAAAAGCGATCTTAGTGTTACACTACGATCGCTTTTGGACTTAATTAATAATTTCGAAAGTTAATTGTTATTAATTGTTGAATTTAATTCAGCAATTCTATTTGTAGCATTGTTCCCAACATTTTGAATAATAGTTTTCCAACGATCGTCTTTCTTTAGAGAAAGAAAAGCCTTTTCCGATTCAATTTCCTTTAAGTTATAATAACGCCCTTTAGTAGAAAGCTTTTCTAGTTGTATAAAAGCGTTATTGGAATCACCTATTAACGCATAACAACATGCAGCTCTATATCTATGGATTACTTGACCAAGACCATTATTTTCTTTAAATGCTTTCTCAAATAACTGAATTGCTGATTTGTAGTCTTTATTTAAGAAGAGAGAATTTGCCTTATCAGTAGTTGTTTTATAGCTATTTAGGTTTGATGTTGTACTATTATTGTTATTTGGTAAGGAAGTATCCTGAATTAAAAAATCAGGTGTTTTTAGTTTAAGCAAAGTATCAATAATTGGCGATTTTATAAAATATATCATCGACTCATTTACAGTAAATGTAAAAGAATGGTTTCTTGATTTATTTGAGAAATCGTCATATTTTCTTAGTAAAGTGTCACAACTTGTTTGAGATAAACCTTGTAAAGAAACTAAACAAGAAATTATTATTGTCAACTTCATGGTGGATATTTTTAAAAATTTAATAGGGTTAGGTAGAATAAACGCAAAACATTTTCAGGTAACTATAAGAATGTGGAATTGGGTTCATCATCCTTATAATTACATCATTAAATAACAATTTACGCATATTTCGCCTGTTAAAACGATATTGATACTCGTCAGTATAAGCAAACAGATACTCACTAGCACATTTGTGATGAGTGCCTCTCGGCCAGTTTTTAAACTACATGATTTGTTTGTGTAATTGTTCCATTGCACTTCCTTTATTTGAGTATTCAATACTGATATTTTCCATCCCTTTTGCTATTTTCTTATAAGAGTGGAATGCATCGGTTTTAATTTGAGCTTCTTCCGAAATGTTATCTTTTATTGCATACTTCAACTCATCCGCTTTAAAGTTTTCTATTTGCTGTAATGCAATATTTCCTGTTCTTCCATCTGCTAATATTTCAACTGCAATAAATAAAGGGTCTTTGGTTTTAGTACTCCTTCCTTTGTCCGTAGAATAGCCCCCAATAAGGGTTTCATCAACTTCAACATTTCCATTCAATTTATCGTTGCCATCCTTTTTCATGGCTGCCTGTACCTTTCTTTTAAATAACCAAGCCGTTTTTTGTTTAACGCCCACTTCTGTACACAGTTCAATTGTAGACATCCCTTTTTTCTTTGTACTTAATCGAAAAAACATGTAAAATGCCTTTAAAATTGGCATCTTGATTCCATGGAATATAGTATTTGCTGCTGCACTTTCATCATACCCACATGAACTACATGTGCTGTAATAATAGGTTCGACCTTTATAACTTTCTTTACAACCACATCTACTGCACTGATAACGATTGCCCCACTTGATCTTTATTAGGTATCTGTAACAGTCTTCATTTGTTTTAAACTGTTTACCAAAATCAATTGCATTTGTACCTTCAAACACAAGCTAACCATTTTAGACAAAAATGCTGAAATAATTAGCACTATCCAATTGTACACCAATATTTGTGAACGTAATACCTAATCCTAAAAAATAAAATTAAATTATTTTACTTTGCTTAAGTAATTATATAACAAAACCCTTTGCCATAATTATCGCAAAAGGCTTTGTGTGGGTAAAGGAAAATACGATGCTATTGAAAACTAATTTTTCATAAATATTTCATTAATCACTTCACCGCTTTTGGTATGTATTTGAATAAAGTACGTACCATTTGCAAAATTGCTTGTGCTTAATGAGTAACTTGTGCTATTGCTATTTACAGATTGCTGATATACTATTTTGCCATTGCTGTTATACACTTTTATAGCAAATGCATTATTTACCACAATATTCAATCTATCTTTTACAGGGTTAGGATACAGACTTACCGCTGTTTTATTAGGCAGTAGTTGTATTGTTTTTACAGCGCTATAACTATATGTACCATCGGTATTCACTAGTTTTAATCTGTAGTAAATGGTAGTAGGCTGAATTGTATTTGTAGGTAAGGCATTGGTAAATGTGTAACTGCTTGCATAACCTTTAATAGCAACAATACCTATTTGTGTAAATGCAGTACCGTTGTAACTTTTCTCAATTTCGTATTGTTTAGCGTTTGTTTCTTCTGTGCTCACCCATTCTAGCAGCGCTATAGTATTATCTTTTTTAACGGTAAAATCTTTTAAAACAATTGGTAATACAATATCTAAATTTCTAAATACTGAAACATTGTTATTGTCTTGGTTTACAGATGCAATATCAGGCTTGGCATCACCATCTAAATCACAAGCTGCTATTGCAACTGGTGCTGCGCCTGTAGCAATGTTTATTTGCGCAGCAAAATGAATAATATTAGGCGTTGAGGTGTTTTGATAAATTGAAATATTATTAACGCCACGGTTAGTAAAACTTGTTAATAGTAAATCTGGCTTATTATCACCATTTATATCAGCTACTTCAATAGACCTTGTTGTACCGGCCACAATTGGTGTATATGCTAGTCTTCTTTCAAAGTTTATGATGCCAATATTTGAATTATTTCTTAACACAAAAAATCCACCAGAACTTTCGCCAATAACATCTACTTTACCGTCACCATCAATATCGGTAGCTTTAATGCTATTGCAAATAGCATCGAAAATGTTTTTAAACGTAGCAAAACTAATTTTTCCAGGCGTAGATGTATTTCTGCAAATAGAATAATCGGAAGTTAAAACATCTATTTTTCCGTCGCCATCAAAATCGGCTACACTCACATTTCCTGAATTAAAGTTTACTGGAAAAGATTCGGCTGGTGCAAAAGTAATAGTGCCAGCCGCAGACGTATTTCTCAGTACAGAAAAGTTAAAACCTATATTATGACCTGCAACAATATCTTGAAGCCCATCACCATCAATATCAGCTATAGCAATATTAACCGGAAATTTATTAGCAATACCAATGTATGAAACTAGACTAAAACTTACATTACCTATTGTTGAGCTATTTCGATACACTGCCATATTATTATTCTGCCCTGAAATACTTCCTTGTACAATTAAATCTAATTTACCATCACCATCAATATCAGCCACTTTTACATTTAATCCTGGTTGGTTAAAAGTAACCCTTACCCTTGGTGCAAAACTCACCATGCCGCTATTGGAAGTATTTAAGAAAATGGAAACATTGTTTTCGTAACGACCAGAAAATAAGGGATATTCATGATCAGTAGTTATCATATCTGCTTTTCCGTCTCCATCAATATCACCAAATGCTACTGCTTTTGGCGTTGTTCCTAACGAAAAGTTTTGCCTTTCCCCAAAATCTGTAGCAGTAATAGTATTTTTTGCTGGCGCATAAATGGGGTTAAAGCTTTTTGTACTTGTTGCCGATACGGCTGCATTTGTGTTAATGTAAGATATTGGCGCATGCAATGCGCCATGAGGTACAACAACCGTTAGTTGTGTAGGCGTTACAGCATTAATAGTTGCTTTGGTAGCACCAAAGTATACAATATTATCATTTGGTTGAGCACTTCTAAAGTTAGTACCATTTATCGTAACTACATCACCAGGCTTTGCGGCAACTGGTGTAAATGAAGTAATAGTAGGGGCATCGCCTATTCTTTCCACACTAATAGTGTATGTTTTAGAAGGTGATCCGCCAGTATTAGTAACCCTTACTTGAATGGTATTGATACCTACTGCTAAAGGTAAACTTGACGATGCAGTACCACTAGCAACTGTTTCTGTCGGGGTATTTAAACCCACTTGAATGGTTGTATTAGCATCTGTTTTTGTAGGTGTAATGGTAATGCCAGTAATATTATTTCCAACGGATGCTGTGTAGGTAACTGTCCCTGCCGAAAATGAAGGAGATAGTGTTCCATTGCTAATGATAAGGTTACTTAAATCTGGATTACCAGTACCTGGCCTAAACACTGTAATTGTATACAGTTTTGTAGTAACACCATCTGGTGCCAAAACTAGTATTTCAATTGTATTGCTACCAATACCTAAATTAATTTGTTGCGATTGTGAAGGTCCGCTGCCTGTTGTTGAAAAGGAAGTATATGCACCACCACTAAGTCGTATTTGTGTGGTACCAGGAAATCCTACACTTGTAAAATTTACCCTAACTGATGACGTAGAGCTTAGAACATTAGCAGTGTAAGCAGTTGTATTTGCTGAAAACGCTGGAGACAATGTTCCAGTTGTTAACGATAAGGCACTTAAATTGGCATTACTATTAACTGTACCTACCACTCTTATATTATACACTTTGCTAGTAGTTCCATCTTGTGCTATTACCCTTACTTCTATGATGGTACTATTGCCCAATAAACCAAAAGATGGTGATGCTGTACCGCTAGATACACTTACGCCATTTAAACCCCTCTGTTCAGTTGCACCTAAAATCCCCGTCCAAGTACTAACTTGAATAGTAGCATTCGTATCGCTTAAAGTTGGTGTAACTGTTAAATTAGTTAAACTAGAGTTTATAATGGTTGTAACTACGTATTCTGTAATATTTGATGAAAATGTAGGCGATAAACTACCTGCACTAAAAGTTAAGTTACTTAAATCTGCATTGTTACTTGGTCTTATAACATTTATTGAATACGTTTTTGTAGTTACGCCATCTTGTGCCGTTACCAGTACATCAACTATGTTGCTTCCTAAACTAACAGGTATAGCTGCCGAAGCCGCACCGTTTGAAATAGCTATAAATGTGCCACCAGCTACTCTATACTGCATGGTAGCATTGGCTTCGCCAAGTGTAGGGGTAAAGGTGATGCTGGTAGTATTATTTTGCAGTAGTACACTGTAGGTTACTATATTTCCTGAAAAAGTAGTATTTAAAAAGCCCACACTAAATGTTATATTACTTAAATTGGCATTGTTACTTAATGCTCTAGTGACAGTAAGTTTGTAAGTTTTAACGGTTATCCCGTCTGCTGCGGTTACCTGTACATTAATAATATTAGCACCTACATTTAATGCCAAATTTGATGAATTGGCATTATTTGATACATTGATAAAAGTACCGCCATTTAC
>JAAFHG010000346.1 GCA_013297585.1 Chitinophagales bacterium | reverse complement strand
GGTGTGGCTTTAGTGGCTTTTGGTTCAGGCTATTACCATTTACACCCAAGTAATAGTTCTTTGGTGTGGGATAGATTGCCTATGACAATTGCTTTTATGGCTTTGTTTTCTATTGTTATCAGTGAATTTATCAATGAAGCATCAGGTCGTAAATTATTATTGCCTTTGCTAATTATCGGGCTGTTGTCTATTGTGTACTGGCTGGTATTTAACGACTTGAGAGTTTACGTATTGGTGCAGTTTTATCCTATTATTGTCATCCTTATTTCGCTTATTTTCTTTCAATCTGTTTATACCTTAAAATTTGGTTATTGGCTATTGGTGATTGCTTATATTGTTGCTAAACTATTTGAGCATTTTGATGCTGCTACATATCAAGTATTTGGCTGGTTAAGTGGCCATACATTAAAACATATAAGTGCGGCCGTAGGTATTTATCTACTGCTGTTAACTTACCAAAAAAGAAAGGCAATTGGTAACAATCCATAGCCATTGTGGTTTGTGGAAAAAACAAACCTCTTTATAATATCGTATCAAGTTAATTTTGCACTAATCTCAAAACCCCCCTTTAGGGGTTGGGGGCTACATGAAACCAACACAAGGCAATTTAGATAAGCTAGAAAATATTTTAAGTCAAAGTGCTTACGTGGTGCGTTACGAACGTGGCACTTTTCAAAGTGGATGGTGCTTGCTAGAAGCTAAAAAAATAGTCGTACTGAACAAGTTTTTAGATACTGAAGGTAGAATGAATACGCTTACAGAATTGATACCGCAAGTAGCTATTGACTTTGATAAACTAACCATAGAAAGCCAAAAGTTATATGAAGACTTGGTGAAGAAATTTACACTTCCAGCTACTGCAGCCACCGAAACCTTAGAATAAATTAGTATTATTGTTTAAATGACAGACACAGCAGAACATCCGCCTATTACGGTTACATTTCTTGGCACTGGCACAAGTAGTGGTGTACCAATGATTTGTTGCGATTGTGAAGTTTGCACGTCTACAGATACAAAAGACACTCGCTTACGCAGTAGTATTTTGGTACAATCTGCCACTACTACTTTTATAATAGATACCACACCAGATTTTAGGTATCAAATGCTGCGTATTGATAATAAAAAATTAGATGCAGTACTATTTACGCATCCACATAAAGATCATGTTGCAGGGCTAGATGATATACGTGCCTACAATTATTTTCAGAAAAAACCAATGAATATATTTGCAAATGCGTTAACCCAAGAAACCTTGTTTCGTGAGTTTCAATATGCTTTTGCTGATAAAAAATACCCTGGCATACCGCAAATACATTTACACACCATTGACGACATGCCATTTGCCATAGGCGATATTAATATAACGCCTATAAAAGTTTGGCACTTAAAAATGCCTGTACTTGGTTTTAGAATGGGAGATTTTACCTATATTACAGACGCAAATAAAATTGACGACGCAGAGAAGGAAAAAATACTAGGTTCTAAGGTGTTGGTGGTAAATGCTTTGCGCAATGACAAGCATATATCTCACTTTACACTAACAGAAGCAGTATCACTTGCAGAAGAACTACAAATACCTACCGTGTATTTTACCCATATCAGCCACCAATTAGGTTTGCACCAAAACGTTAATGCACTGCTACCCCCCAATATGCAGTTGGCCTACGATGGCTTGACGATTAAGATTGGCTAAACAAGTTCCTTGATGATTAACACATAAAAACCGTTAACCATGAATCGAATTGTAAAAGACTATTTTTCTTTTTCTAAAAAAGAAACTACCGCTGCTATTATACTGCTCATAATAGTAGGCAGTTTTATTGCCTTACCTTATGTGTACAAAAAAGAGGGTGAGCGACCTGTAATTGATAAACAATTGCAAGAAGCGGTTTCGGCTATACAGCCCAATACAACTACAAAAGACAGCACCAACAACGATTTTAGTGACCATTATCAACCTGCACCAACTGAGTTAGAAACCAAGTATGCCCTGTTTGAATTTGACCCTAATACGCTTGATGCTGCCGGCTGGAAACGTTTAGGCTTGCGTGATAAAACCATTAATACGTTGCTGAACTATCGTAATAAAGGTGGTAAGTTTCGCAAGCCAGAAGATATACGTAAAATATGGGGCTTGCGCCCACAAGAAGCTGATAGAATAATACCGTATGCCAAAATAGATGCACCGCAAAACGACTATTCTAAGCCTGCATATGGTAGTGCAGCACCTACGGCAAAAACGATTATTGTGGTAGATATAAATACTGCACAGACACAAGAACTTAGAAATATTCCTGGTATGGAAAATGGCTTGCAGTATCGCATTGTGAAGTTTCGAGAAAAGCTTGGTGGCTTTATCAATTTAGATCAGATGAAAGAAACCTATGGTATGACGGATTCTGCATTTACAGCCATGCAGCCATATATTAAATTTGTACCTGCTGCGGTTGTTAAAATAAACATTAATACAGCGTCTGATTTTGAGTTAAATGCGCACCCATACATTACCAAACCTGTGGCCAAAGCGATTGCACTGTATAGAACACAGCATGGTAACTATCAATCTGTAGCCGACATAAAAAAGATTGCGTTTATTAGAGAAGATACGTTTCAGAAAATAGCACCTTATTTAACCACATATTAACGCAGATAAATATAACTTAGGCGCAAATAGAGTTTTGTAATAACATCAATTTGTTAATATATTGAGCGTTCAATATCATTTTATTGCCTTATTTGTAATCTGCTATGGTGGCGAAAATTCAGTTATATTGCTATTTTTTATTGCACATGATTATGAAATAAAAAAAAGGGCCAGGATAAAAATCCAGCCCCGTTTTAAAATCCAATATCCTATGAAAAACCGTTGCGAATATCGCAATTATTTCATGATAAAAAAATATTTCGACGATTATTTTTCAATTATTTTTCTTATTAACCACATTACGGTAATACATAAAAACACCATTCTCATAAGAAATTAGCAAAATAAAAAAGGTGATACCGAATAGTATCACCTTTTGGTAGGCTATTTTTTAAGCTATTAATAAGCCCACAAATCTTGCTCGTAATTAAATATTTTTTCTTTTATTGCTTCGCCTTCTAAAAGCATAAATAATTTATTTTTGCCATATTTTTCGTTAAGAGACTGATTATATGGATTATCCATGGTAGATTTTACGATGTAACTGCTATAAAATCTCTGCTCAAATAAGTCCTCCCAAGTCATCCTATTGCCGAAGTTTTTTGGGTTATATACTTCGTACTTAGCTAAAGTTGCTCTAATATCTGGATAATAAATCCAGAAATAAGTGATTGGTGGGCCTTCAAGTACTTTTCCGTTAGGCAAAATTTGAGGTCCCATAGGAGATACACCTAAAGTACGAGTAATTAACTTAGATGATTCTTTATCAAATAATACTTCTTCCTTTAATTGAAAGCGGTAAACAGAATCTACTGGAAATTCTCTTGTACGTACTTCACGTCTAATAACCGTTTGTCCATCTAAATCAAGTACATCACTAGTATCAGTACCACCAGAAAAACGTTCCTTAAACTTTTCTTTAGTGAATGGCGTAGTAAAACGCTCGTCTTCGAAAGCAACAATACTACCATCTGCTACCGCCTTAAATAGAATTGCAAAAAACAATTGGCTCCCATTATCGGTTTCCATAGTGTTTTTGAAAGGCAGATTCATTTTTTCACGAGCATCAATAACGCGCCAAATTCTCTGTTTAAAGATGGCATCATCTTCACGAATATAATCGTAAATCAGTGGCGTTCTATCCTTAATTAAATTGGCTTCAACCGCATTATCATTACGGAGAGATACTTTGTTTGAATCAGTTAATGGGTTACCAGATCCAGAAGATTTAACAATCTCTAATGGTACATCTTTTCTAGCTGAAGGGCGCTTTGTTGTATCTGCTTTGTTTCCTTTTGTGGCGTTATTATTTACAAAAGGATTTGCGCCAGCACCACTATTATTTGACTCGAATGGATTTGCATTAGCCGCTGGTTTATTATTGGATGCAGGAGTTGCATTGCCAAATGGATTAGCATTCGCAGCAGGCTTTTTTGCAGCAGGTTTTTTAGCTTTTTGAGCGAAAGCACCAGTGTTCGTCAGTGTAATTAATACAACTGATAAACAAAATCCTTTAACAAATAAATTTCGCATAAATTAATTTTTTAATTAGAAAGATTAAATACAGCCGAACTAGCTAATTTTCTATTCCCATCTGG
>JAAFHG010000625.1 GCA_013297585.1 Chitinophagales bacterium | reverse complement strand
AAATTATTAGTTTTTAAAAACCAAACCATTAGCGAAGATATTTTTAAAAATGTGGATGCGTTTTTGGAGCCAGACTCCGTATTGGTTTTTAATAATACCAAAGTTATTCATGCACGTTTGCATTTTATAAGCGCGCTAGGCAAAGCTTTGGAGGTATTTTGTTTAGAACCTCATACACAACATCCAGATATGGCGGTAGCCATGCTACAAAAAAAAAGTAGCCAATGGCGTTGCTTGGTAGGCAATTTAAAACATTGGAAGGAAAAAGAAATAAGCATTACTACCAAAGCATTAACATTAACGGCAAGCATAAACGAGCGACAAGCAACACACGTATTGGTTGATTTTTTTTGGGAGCCCAAAGACTTTACGTTTGCCGAGGTGTTGGATAACGTGGGAGTTTTACCAATACCACCTTATTTTAAAAGAAACACCGAGGCGCTTGACGAGCAACGTTACCAAACCATTTACGCCAACCATAAAGGCTCGGTGGCCGCTCCCACAGCGGGTTTACATTTTACACATCGGGTATTCGAAAAATTGCACAAAAAAGCCATACAATCCTTAAACTTAACCTTGCATGTGGGCGCAGGAACATTTAAACCCGTAAAAAGTAAAACCATGCAAGGTCATGACATGCACAGCGAATGGATAGAAGTACCCTTAGAGGTTATAAATGATTTACACAAAAAATTAAAACACAACATTGTTGCTGTTGGTACCACTTCTTTAAGAACCCTTGAAACCCTTTATTGGATGGGATTAAAAGCACATCTGCAACCTAACAGTAACTTGCAAGAATTAGAAATAGAGCAGTGGGATCCTTATACGTTTAATGCAAAACAAATTTCGGCCGAACAAAGTCTTGCATCTCTTAGCGAGTGGATGCAACAACGCAACCTGCATACCTTATTATGTAAAACTCAAATTCTTATTGCACACCCTTACCAATTAAAAGTTGCTACGGGCATTATCACTAATTTTCATCAACCACAAAGCACCTTGTTGTTGCTTATTAGTGCCATTGTAGGCGATAAATGGAAAGAGATATATGACTACGCCTTAAAAAATAATTTTAGATTTTTAAGTTACGGTGATAGTAGCCTCTTAATGAACCACCCCGTCGCAAAGCGGACGGGATCTTAGTGAAATTTATGCCACTAATTTCACGAAAAATACTAATTTTTTGTTTAGTGAATTTTTACAATTAGTGGCTAAATTATGAAGCAAATCTTTAGGGAATTAACTTAAAGAAATTAAAATAAACAGGTTTTAGTGCCATTTTAAATTCCTCGTAAAACCTTTCGCTTTTTTCACTATTTTTGGTAATACAACTAAACCAAAACACATATGAAGAATTTTTACCTATCTGTTATAAGTAGTCTATTTGCTCTGGCACTTCAGGGGCAATCGCTCACACAAGCTAACCACGCCCCATCGGCAGGGGATTCTTTTCAAACTTATAAATGCGATTCTACTGGTATAAACCCAGGGGCTTCGGGAGCAAATGCCTCGTGGAATTTTTCGTCCATTAGTACAAGTAGTAGTGTGCTTAATACATATACCACATCTGCTAACACCAATCCTGTATTCACAAATGCAGATATTGCCCAATTTTCTTCTCAAGTCAATACGTCTTATTATAAATCTACCAGCAACGATTTAAAATATTATGGTGGAAATATTTCTACCTCTGCTGTTACCGCCAGTTTAAACTATGCATTGCCAGCAATACGCGGCACATATCCAATGTCGTTAAATTCTTCCAGCAGCGCCGCTACGAGTGGTACTATATACATTATAACGCCTTTCCAACTGAATGGTAGTTTTACAGGCTCCAGCAACGTTTCGTTGGATGGTTCGGGTACTTTAACTTTACCAGGTGGTTCTGCTGGCACCTTTACCAATGCTGTTCGCGTACTTTCTACACAAACTATTAATTTTGTAACTATTATAGCTACTGGCACAGTTATACAAGCACAATACGATTATTATTCGGTTGACATAAAAGCCCCTTTACTTACCATTTCATCTTCAACCTTTGCTAGTTCATCCACTCCAACCAGCACACAAGTAATTGTTACCATTAATAAAAATTACCTTACTGCTGTACCCGTTGGTATAAATGAAAATAACTTTTCGTCCACAGATATTACGGTTTACCCTAATCCGGCAGCAGCAGCTATTAATTTTGTAACCGCAAACAAGCAAGCAGAACTAGTTTTATTATTCGATGTGCTGGGTAAACTAGTTGATAGCAAAAAAATAGAAGATGGTA
>JAAFHG010000387.1 GCA_013297585.1 Chitinophagales bacterium | reverse complement strand
TATAGTTTACTGGCCCTATCCTATCTAACTCTCGTAAGCCTTCACCACCTTGCATTCTACCTGGATTGTCATGCGAAGTTAGTAACCAAAAAAATTGACCAGCAGCACTATCTTTCACTTGTTCTGCCAAGCGTATTTTGGTTTCCATTAATTGTGTCATCCTATCTTCACTTAATGCGCCATTTTGTGTAAAGCCGCCTTCTGTGTGTAAATCCAAAGTACGCCAAGCACCATATTCACCAATTAAGACTTGCCTTTTTACATCTTCATTATAGGTATTTGGATTGCCACCATAAGTGCCCGTCCAATTTTGAGGAACATCCCAATCTGTGCCTTCACCACCATTACAAGTTGTAACAAAACGTTGCGATGAAGCTGTTGGATCTAATGAGCGAATAAGTTCTGTACATTCTTTTGCAAAATCAGCTGGCAGCTTACTTTCATTTTGCAAGCCCCATAAAATAACTGATGGGCTATTGCGCCTTTCAATTACCCACTCTTTTAGTAAGGTTTTAAAGTTCTCTCTAAATGCTTTTGTATCGTACCAAACATGTGCTGATAGCTGCGTCCACCACAATATACCCAAGCTATCCCATGCATTTTGGTATTGTAAATTATGTGGCTGATGCGCATCACGAAAGGCATTGAAACCAAGCTGCTTTACCGTTTTTACTCTTGAAGCAATTTGATGGTTGGTAAAAGCATGACTTTGACCAAGTAAATGCTCATATTCTGCGATGCCATTGATAAGGACCGGTTTGCCATTTAAAAAGAAACGATTAGAATTTCCTCTGTCCCATTTGATAGATCGAATGCCGTATGGCGTAACGGCTTCATCGATTGTTTTACCATTCTCAGTAACTGTTGTTACAACTTTGTAGAGATATGGATTTTTAATATCCCAAAGATGTACATTAGTGATATTTGAGATGGTATAACTGAAAGTCTGACTTTGCTTAGCATACAGATGTTCTATACTAGAAGAACTAGCAATAATCTTCCCCAAATTATCTACAACCTTATTGTCGATTCGAAAAAATGAGGAATACGTTCCATAATTTTTAATTCGTATTTCCAAATTAAGGGTTGCAGATTTTTCACTCACTTTCTCATCATTCCAAACATGTACACCAAAAGGTTCAATGCGTACTTCATTAGTGATGATTAAATGTAAAGGCCTAAAAATACCCATTGGCTGCGAGCCTTCACTAAAGCCACGTTCATCGCTACAGCCGCCGCAAACCCAAGGTAAATCTTTAATATTAGCAGGATGATCTGCACGAACGGCTAACTGATTTGGCTTGTTAAATATTAGGTAATCCGTTACATCTATGGTAAATGATGTTCTGCCACCAGCATGATAACCTACTTGCTTGCCATTAAGCCAAACCGTTGCATAAGAGCCCACGCCCTCAAAGAATAAGAAATATCGTTTACCTGCTTGTTTAGTAGCTGTAAATATTTTTTTATACCACGCATACCCATGTTTATTACCATGCAATAAACGTCTATAGCCATCGTAAGCATCCCAGTTATGAGGTACATTTACTGTTCGCCAATGTTTGGTATTGTAGTTTATTGCTTCAAAACCATTGTAAGCATTTTCGTTAGAATCGCTGGCAATCGTTTGCCAATGGTTATTCAATAAAATATCTGTTCGCTGCGCTTTCAATGAGTTGAACCACAACGACAATACGACACAAAGTTTCACAGCGTTGTGAAACGTTTTAACAATGTGACGTTGTGGTTTATATGGTATCCTAGACTCGTTCATTATTGCAATTGCAGTTCGTTTGATAATTGGTATGTTTTTCCTTTTTGGGTAGCAACGTGCAATTGTTTATCTCCATATTTCACAAAACATGGATTACCGTTTTTAGATAAAATACGCAACTGCTGTAATTTTCCATTAGCCCAAATCATGGTAATTTCAAAACCACCTCTTGCGCACAAGCCTTTAACAGTGCCACTTTGCAGTGCATCTGGTAATGCTGGCAGCAATTCGATTATACCAGTATGACTTTGCACTAGCATTTCTGCAATACCTGCTGCACCGCCAAAATTGCCATCAATTTGAAATGGTGGATGTGCATCAAATAGGTTTTTATAAACACCACCTTTTTCGCTGACACCAACTTCTGAATCGGCTGGACTTAATAGTTTTTTTGCCATTAGCAAAGCATGGTTGCCATCTTTAAATCTTGTCCACAAATTCGTTTTCCAAGCTAATGACCAACCTGTGCCTTCATCACCTCTATACAACAAAGACTGCTTAGCTGCTTGCATCATTTTAGGGTTTTGCCAAGTGATATCTGTACCAGGAAAAACGCCCCATAAATGCGATACATGACGATGTGTATTAGTGGTGTCATCAATGTCTTGTAGCCACTCTTGCAACTGGCCAAACTTACCTATTTTATTGGGCGCAATTTGCTTGTATTTAGGTTGTAGTTGTTGGCGAAACGAAGCATCAATTTGTAACTTTTTTGCTGCTGAAATGGTATTTTTAAATAAGTCACGAATGATTTGGTGATCCATGGTTGGGCCAGCAACTAAGCCACCGTTTTCAGGTGAATTTGAAGGTGTACTAATTAACCAACCTGAAGCTGAATCTTTTACCAACACATCTGCATAAAATTGAGAAGCAGCCTGCATGATAGGATAATTGGCTAGCAAAAATTGCTTGTCTTGCGTAAACAAAAAATGCTCCCAAATCATATTGCTTAACCAAGCACTACCAGTTTGCCAAATACCATGATTGGCAGCGTTAATTGGTGCTGTGCCTTTCCAAATATCGGTATTGTGATGAAGCACCCAACCGCTTGCATTATAATGCGCTTTTGCCGTTTGTTTGCCCGTAATACTTAAGTCAGTAATGGTGGCAAATAAGGGCTTGGTTGATGCAGACAAATTGAATACGTCAGCACCCCAATAATTCATTTGAAGATTGATATTGGTAGTGTACTTGCTGCCCCAAGGTGGTGTCAATAAATTATTCCAAAGGCCTTGTAAATTGGCTGGTAATTTTGAATTACTTCTTGAACAGGCTATTAATAAGTAGCGAGAATATTGAACATAAAGACCAAGCAATGCTGGATTGAAGGTTATTTCGTTTTGCTTAATCTGCTCATCCGTTGGTAAGCCCCAAACCCCTAAAGGGGCTTTATAAGCTTCGATGACATTATCGTGTTTTGTATCAAAAGAGATATAGAACTTATTGAACTGCTTTTGGTAATCTGCGATGTGAGTAGCTTTTAGCTGCGTATAAGATTGCTTTTGTAAGGCTGATATAGTTTGCTTGCAAATTTTGAATGGATTGGCTGATACATCTTGATAGGTTTTAAAGTTGGTGGCAGCAGTTAAATAAAAATTGGCTACATCTGCATTAGCAATTACTAACTGGTTATTTACAACTTTTATTGAGCCGCCACTTGCATTTGCATATAAAACTGCGGTGCCATTTAATGCGCCATCTTTTACTTGTACTTGCAAGGCAATTGTTTGATTGTTTAATTGCTTAACATTAAACAATTGATGCACCGATTGTAAATAGGCAGACAAACTGATGGCACCTTTTCTATCGGCTGTAAAGCTTGCTATAATTGCGTTTGCAGGATTTGAAGCAAAATATTTTCGCTTGAAATTAATACCATTGTTAGTATAACTTACAGTTGCTATGGCATTGCTTATATCTAAAGTTCTTTTATAGTT
>JAAFHG010000061.1 GCA_013297585.1 Chitinophagales bacterium | reverse complement strand
CCATCATGGCTATAATAATTTCTTCTAGCACTTCATCTTGCCCTACAATAATCTTTTGAATTTCTTGCTTTAGTAAGGGTAGCTTTTGTAGCAATGCGGTAATGTCTTTTTCTTGTTGCGCTAAACTCATGCGTTTGGTATGGGTTATTCTCAGTAAAAAATGGTAAAACAAACACTCTGTGTTGCTTTGTTACTTGCTTAGGTTGGTAAAATAGTAAGAAACCGATAAAATTGTACATAAAATCCACTATCGGTAAGGATAATTGATAAGTGTGGGTTATTTTGACCGCTGATTGGAGCTAATAAGTGCTTCGCAAAATTTATTTTATACTATTTTTTGCTCGCAGAATATACAGAATACACTGAATTATCTGCATTTTCAGCGTATTCAGCGAGAAAATTAATAATACACATAGTATTAGCTATTTTGTTGGCAAATCAATTGCCCTTTAGCTTTAGCTAAGGGTAAGTGTTGTAGTGTAATGAGTGGCTTTAGCCACATTTACTAGTAAAATGGAGACGTATTTGTGGCTGAAGCCAATAAAATGAGTAATTATTAACCCCGACATAAATGATCGGGGCAATTGAAAAATAATAGCTAATAACTAAAATTTGCGAACTAAATACTTAATTCTATAAACATAATTTTGAAAAAATACTTATTTTAATTAGCCCAATAGAGTACCATCAACAATATGAGCAAGCAAAAATTCACATTCGTACGTTTAAAATATCGGTCAGGTGATTGGGATACCGATCAGCGCATGCCTGTTAATATTTTAAACTCTTTAATAGAATACACCACTATACCTGTAAACCAACAAGAAAAAGTAATAGAACTCAGTAGTAACGAGCTATTCAACTATCCCTTCTGCTATATGAGTGGGCATAAACTCGTACAGTTTGATGCCGTAGAAGCCGAGCATTTTAAACGTTATGTATTAAATGGTGGTTTTGTATTTGTAGATGATTGTAACCACGATATTGATGGCCTCTTCGCTAAATCTTTTGAACAACAAATGACCGTTTTATTTGGTACTGATGGCTTGAAGAAAATACCCAAAACTCATGCGGTTTATAACTCCTTTTTTAAGTTTGAAAAAGGCCCACCCAATACTGCTTTTGAGCTAAATGGTTGGGGTGACGATTTAATACACGACTACCTTAAAGCCATAGAAGTAAAAGGTAGGATAGGGGTGTTGTATAGCAATAAAGACTACGGCTGCGAGTGGGATTATGATTTTAAAAACAAGCGCTTTCTATCTGAAGACAATACCAAGTTTGGCGTTAATATTATTGTATATGCGATGAACAGTTAGGTAATTGCATAAACCTAAAAGGGTTTTGAAACCCTTACTAGCGCAAGTCTCTGACCATAAGTGTTCGAAACATCTAATTTAATATGCCAGAGGCATAAAATATCAGTAACAATTTAGGTAATGTATCTTTCAGACGTGCCTTTAGGTAAGGGATAAAGGCGCTTTAGATTAAAATATTGCGTACCTAAAGGCACGCTAAAAACAATTTATGCTAGGTTCTACCGATATATTGTCCTTACAGGACTTTGATAAGTAAAGGTTTCGAACACTTATGGTCAGAGACCTGCTCGAGTAAGAAGTTTGGGGTTAACACCATTGTATATTTATCGCATTTAGGTTTACTACAAAACCAATATTTATATAACCCAAGGCTTCAGCCTTGGGTAGCAACAAAAAAGCTATTGGCTTTAGCCAAAATGATTTTACTGCAATAATCCTTTGGCTAAAGCCAAACCATATTACCATCTCTTTCCCAAGTCTGAAGCCTTGGGTTAATGTTGCGAACCAGAATATGTTGGGTATATATGCGATGAATAGTTAGGCAATTGCATAATTACCCAATAAAAATATTCTCATCCTTCTTTTAGGTGCGTCATAGTTTGGCGTAGGTGCATTTTAGTTTTGGTATGTAAAAAATAAAAGCCAAATATTATGAGTTTGAAGCCGCTTAATTTATCTGCATTACAAGCTGAAACAATCGCATTGCAAAATACAAATTCAGAAATTAAGTTAACTGAATTATTATACGATAAAAATGCAGCTTATTTAAATGAGTATGCTTTGTTTATCCTAAAGTATAATACCATTCCTAATTATATGACCGAATACAGTATTGACTGTGTAAAAGCAAATAGATGGTTAATAGAAACCTATAAAGATTCAATTGTAGATGTGCATTTCCGCAAAACATATTCTACAATTGGCAATAAAACAGAATTTGATGAAATTCATTATTGTTTATACGACGACTTAATTGTAAGCCTGAATAGACTAAGAACCGTCGTTCGTTTTCTTTTTAGAAATACACCTATCAGTAAGGTTGAAGAAATAATTATTGGCATTAAAAAGTTTGAAGAAAAGAAAGATAGAACTCCCAAAATGTCAATATTAGTAAGAGCAAGTGAGGGGCTTGAAATAAGGACATTAAACCTTAAAACAAACAGGATAAACATTAAGTCTACTTACAATGATGATTTCTTATCAGTTCATAGAGTTATTACTACACGTATATTAAAACAAAATGATAAAGGGATTATTTTATTGCATGGAAAACCTGGTACTGGTAAAACGACTTATATACGATATTTAGCTTCTATAATTAAAAAGAAAATAATTTTTCTTCCGCCAGACATAGCAGGAGTAATAACTGATCCAAATTTTATTTCTATTTTAATTCAAAACCCTAACAGTATTTTAGTAATTGAAGATGCAGAAAAAATTATTGTTGATAGAGAAAAAAATGGTAATTCACCCGTATCGGCTTTATTAAATTTATCAGATGGGTTATTAGCAGATTGTCTGAACGTACAAATTATTTGCTCGTTTAATACAGATTTGTCAAAGGTCGATAACGCTTTAATGCGTAAAGGCAGATTAATTGCCAAATATGAGTTTAAAGAATTAGAAACTTCTAAAGCACAAGAACTTTCTGACAAACTAAAGTTTAATACTAAAATTCTGAAACCAATGACACTTAATGAAATTTATAATCAAAACGATATTAGTTTTCAGCAAACACAACAACGAAATACTATTGGTTTTTTTGCAAATGATAACTAGTTATGATAAAGAAAAACAAGGCTTTTACTAAATTCAATTTCACGGAAACTCGTTTAAATCGCATCCGAGCCTTAAATACCAAACTTAAACTTGAAGAAACTAGAGTAAGAGCATTTGCTGATGAGCTGATAAAAACGCTAACTACGTTTAAAGATAATAAAACAATAGAAGACTTTAATTTTGAACGTTGTTTAAGCGTATTTACCAGTAATATGGCTTGTAATAAAAGGCATGGTTTTAAAGAAGATGGTGACCCAATTTATGAAGAACCTTATTTTTCATTATTCGGTGACAATAAAGATGATACATTTTATAATGACAATTGGAATGAACTGCCACCAGAACATCCACTAGGTAATGAGTATTTCTGTTATTCTATGCACTGCATATTGTTTCATGCCCATGAATTATCGTGGCAAGATGTTCTTGCTATTGATAGTGTTTGGATAGATCTAAAAGTAGATTATCAGTTTTTTATTGATTTATGAAAGAAAAAACAACCTATAATTATGAGTTCTAGTTGTCTAAATGCACATGTTGAAAAAATTAGAAAGTTGAATGCTAAACTCAAGCTTGAAGAAGAGCGAGTTAAGACAATGGCCAATAACATTAACCGAACTTTAAGTGGTTATTTACATAATAAAATAATTGATGATTGCAATTTTCATTGCCGATTAGCAGTTTTTAGTAAGAATCCTGATTGTAATAAAAGGCATGATATAAACACAGCAGGCGACCCATTTTATGTGGAAGAATTATCATTATTCGATAATGATATAGAATGTATATTTTTTTATGACAGTTGGAATTTAGAAAGAACAGAACACCCGCTTGCTTGTGATTTCTTATGTTATTCTATGCACAGCTTAATATTTCGTGCCCCTGAATTATCGTGGCAAGATGTTCTTGCTATTGATAGTGTTTGGATAGATTTAAAAGTCGATTATCGGTTTGTTGTTGATTTGTGAAACAAAAATGACCATTTGTAGTATAATTTCTTAAAATGACAAGATGAAAACTAACAACCTAGCGATTTTAAACAACTATTTTAAGTGCCAATACTTTGAATTAAATACTGATATAAATATTTACAAACAATTTAAAAGTTATTATAAAGAACAAACACAAGATTACCAGTATGGGCTTGGCATTATAGAACTAGCAACTAACCAAATTTTAGTATTAGGATTAGCAAACGACATTGAGAACGACTTTTTATTTAAAAATCAGTTATCGCTAATGCCAAGTGTTACGCTACTCAATGTACTTATGTTGCTTGCTTTAGTTAAAAGTAAGCAACCCAAAACATTCAACCCTTTTGAGATAGCTACAAATTACCCGTCTGACTTTGCAATGGAATTATTAAAAGAGACAAACGGCTATATTATTTTTAGCTACCAAATAATGCAATTATTAAGCTGCTGCTTACCATTAGACGAAAATAATGTAACGCAAATAAACGAGTATAAAAGGCAATATAATTGTAGAAGTACAAATTTTTTTAATAAACTAGAAACCTTATATTTGCCTGATGGTTATTGCTTAGCAGATTTACTATTAAAGTACACGGTTATTGATAATAGCGAAAATGCTTACGGCTTTGTTTGTAATCCAATGTATGCATCAGCGTATCAATTTATTCAACAATCTAAAAAATATCTAACTGCATGAACCTAGTAAAAGTAATTAACGGTAAAGTAGAATTAAGAAAAGACAATGGCGTTTTGGTACGCACCCTTGTAAGTAGTGGTGCTATTGATGCCAATATAAAAGCCGATGGCACTTTAGTAGTAATTACCTACCTACAAGGCAAGGTAGAATTACGTAAAGACAATGGTGTGTTAGTAAGAACAATTGTTAGTGCCAATCCGGTTGGTGCAGTATTTAGCGGTGATGATATTGCGATAAAAATGAAAACTGGTAAAACAGAATTAAGAAAAGAAAACGGGATTTTAATAAGGACAATTTAAAAATAAAACGATTATGGAATTTACAGAAATGTTAAGCAATCCAATTATTGAGCAAATAGTTGTGCAACAAAGAGAAAACGATATAAAGAAGAAAAAAGCTTCCTACAACTTATTTACAATTTCATCCACAAATAGTTATCTAGAAAATTTTCATTCTGATATTATAGCCTCATTGTTAAATCCAAAAGGTTTGCATGAACAAGGTTATACTTTTCTACACAAATTCATTTCATATCTAAATGAACATTATAGTACCAACTTAAAAATTTCCGATTTTGAAAACACAATTGTTAGCAGAGAAACTGGCAGATTAGATATTTGGATTAGAGATGAGACATCTAAACAATCAATCATTATTGAAAATAAAATAAATAACGCCTCAGACATGCTTAATCAGCTTGATAGGTATTTTGATTATGCAGAAAATGGTCGTAAATACTCAGTAAAAGCAGTCGTTTATTTGTCTTTAGATGGCTATAAAAAAGCTCCACCAACAATTGAAGACTTTGGACATCTTGTAAAAAATATTGGGGCATTTACAAATACCAAAAACGATTTAATAAATGGTTGGCTACGACCATCTTTAGAAGTTACTACTATTAATATAGACAGTTCGTCTGTTATTCATCAATACATAAACTTAATTCAACACTTAGCAAATAAAAACATGGACACAATTACAAAAGAAAGCTTTTACCAATTTCTAAGCATCAATAATGCCTTTGAAACAGTGAACACAATAATTGAACTAAACAATCAGATTTGGCTACATAGAGCTAATAAGCTATCAGATTCAATAGAAGATTCTAGGCCATTTAAGAATAGATTTTATTATCCTCAAGGGCAATCATTAATTTTTGAAAAGTTTATTAATGGTGATAATTTCTATAAATTAGATATTGAATTTAGGAACAATGGGAACGCATCAGTTATATTTTGGAACTACGGTATTCAGGGGATTAATGGGAGAAAAAGTTTAAATGAAATATTGGTTTTGTTAGATTATTTAAAAGAATTTGATGATACTATCAGTCACGGTGGAAATGGATATAGAAAAGATTTTATTATAAGTGATAAATACCCAACAATGGTTAATTTGGATAATGCAGTAATAGATTTTGTTAAAAGCTTTTTACTTAAACTACAAGAAACCATATAAATGATACCCCGCCACCTAAAGCCACCCAATATTTTTACTAACCCAAGGCTTAAGCCTTGGGTTACAATCGAGTAAGTTATTGGCTTTAGCCAAAGAATTATATGCCATAGTATCACACATCATAAATCCCAAATCATAAATCATTCCCCTTGTCTAAACGTGCCTTTATATCTCGTTACTTGCTCATCATCAAAAAGCTACAAGCAAAACCTTATAGTAGTTTTGAAGAAATTGATGCGCATTTAAGCCGCCAATTTCAGCAAATGCAAGTAATGGATGAAGCACTTGAATTGGCTTTTTCTAAACGCACTTTTCAGCGAGATTGTAGAGAAATTTATAGCATATTTCGCTTGCAGATTGACTATTCTACTGCTAAGAAAGGCTATTACATTAACAAAACACAGCAAGAAAATAAACATGTGCAACGCATGATTGAGGAATTTGAAATATTCAATGCCCTAAGTCTCGCAAATGATGCTGCACCATATTTACATTTAGAAAACCGCCAACCTAAAGGCACAGATAATTTATTTGGCTTGCTGCACGGCATTAAAACCAAAGTGCAAATACAGTTTTACTATCAAAAATTTTGGGAAGAAACCCCAACGCTAAGAACGGTTGAACCTTATGCCCTAAAAGAGTTTAAAAATCGCTGGTATTTACTAGCTAAAAATATGGGTGATGGTATTGTAAAAAGTTTTGCATTAGACCGCCTAACGCAACTATCATTTACCAATAAGCCCTTTACATCTACACCAAATTTTGATATAGCAGCACATTACCAGTATAGTTTTGGCATCATTAGCCCCAATAATGAAATACCGCAAACTATTATTTTATCATTTGATGTGTATCAAGGCAAGTACATTAAAACCTTGCCACTACATCATACACAGCAAATTTTGCTAGATAATGACGAGGAATTGCAAATACAATTAACATTGCACATAACCCATGATTTTGTAATGGAATTATTATCGCTAGGCGCACATGTAAAAGTGTTGCAACCGCAAGTACTAATTGGCGAATTAAAAGCTGCTTACCAAGAAGCAATAAAGCAATATTAAGCTATGTTTTTAGTAGATGGCTCGTGGTGATCAGTAGTTTTATATAATAAAAATTTATTGCCTGTAACGCACTAAAAGTATTTTATAATATTAGTAAAATAAATTATATTACAATGATAATTATAATTATTAAATACAAATTAACTGGTTATAGTTCATATTTCTTAGCCAATAACCCGCTCAGCCCGTAAGTAATTAAAATAATACTTACAGAGCTGATGGGCATTAAAATGGCAGCTACCAATGGTGATAGCGTACCTAGCAAGGCAAAGTAGAGGCCTACAACATTGTACAAAAGCGACAATATAAAACTTGCGATAATTATTTTTTTACTGCCTTTAGCAAAACTGATGAACTGTGGTAATCTTGAAAATTGTGTAGCATCTAAAATGCCATCAGATGCAGGTGTAAAGTTGTTATTGCCTTCGGTAATGGCTACACCTACATTACTTTGCTTTAAAGCACCTGCATCATTTAGCCCATCACCTATCATTAATACGTTTTCTTTTTTTACACTTTGTAAATGTTGTATGTAAGCTAGTTTGTCATCAGGTTTTTGATTGAATAAAATCTCATTGTCTTCACCCAAAATGCCTTGTAAGTTTTGCAATTCAGCATTGTTATCGCCACTAATAATAGATACCGGAAATTTGCTTTTTAAGGTTTGTAACAAAGGTTTTAAACCGAAACGATAGCTGTTTACAATAGAAAAATGCCCTGCAATATTGTTCTCAATTTTTATAAATAAAGTAGCCGCATTGTAGTGGTTACTGCCTTGATATTGCACAAAACTAGCTGAACCTAATATAATATGTTTATCGTTTATCCAACCTTCAATGCCTTTGCCTACCACGTTTTTAAAGTGTGCCACAGGCAGGTGTTCATTAAGATTAAAATACGTGAGTACAGCTTTACTTAATGGATGATTTGATTGTGCTAGTAACGATGCTACTACTAACTCTTCGTTTGTTGACAGTTTGTAGCCAGTATAACTTACACGTACTTCTTTATTTCGCGTAAGTGTACCAGTTTTATCAAACACAATATGGTTTACCCTAGCCAAATCTTCTATCACATCTGGATGACGGATGTAGAATTTATTACGTGTTAGAATGCGTAAAATATTACCATTAGTAAATGTTGCCGATAGCAATAAAGCACAAGGGCAGGCCACAATTAAAACTGTAGTTAAAGCGTTCCACATAAGCTGTGGCTGACCTTGTAAAAACCAATACGTAGCAGCAAAAACACTCAAAGCCAGTAATACAACTGTAAAATATTTACTCACCGCATCTATAAAAGTGGGCTGTTGTTTTTGTTGTTTAAATACATCTTTATTCCACAAGCTAGTAAGGTAGCTCTGGGCTACTTCTTTTACTACTATCAATTCTATTTTTTCGCCCAATTGTTTGCCACCTGCATATACAATTTCACCCACTTCTTTTGGTACAGGTAGGCTTTCGCCACTTACAAAACTGTAATCAATAGCCGCTTTACCTTTCGATAAAATAGCATCTGCAGGTACAATTTCGTTATCGTACACTTGTATTACATCATCTATTTTTAGCTCGTTAATTGGTACAGAAATAAAGCCATTGTCACGTTGTACATTTACCGCAATAGGGAAGAAGCTGGTAAAATCTCGCTCAAAAGAAATGGATTGATAAGTACGTTGTTGTACCAAGCGACCAAGCAACATAAAAAACACAATGCCACTCATGCTATCTAAGTAGCCTCCACCATTATTGATAAAAATCTCGTACATACTTCTACCAAAAGTAATGGCTATAGCTAAAGCAATAGGGGCATCTATATTCAAGTATTTTTTTCGTAAGCCCTGCCACGCCAAAACAAAAAAATCGGTAGCGCAATATAATAAAACTGGCAGCGAAAGTACCACTGTTACATATCTAAAAATCCCCGCCATTTGTACATCAAATAATTGCCCTGCTGCAAAGTATTCGGGTAAGCTCATCATCATAATATTGGCAAAGCAAAACCCCGCAATACCAATTTTATACAACTGTTGTTTGTTAAGGAATTTAGGTTTGGTTTGGTTTAGGTTTTGTAGGCTTATGTGGGGCTCGTATCCTATGGAAGTAAAGGTTTCAACAACTTTTCTAAAACTTGTTTTGTCGTTGTTAAATACCACAAAGGCTTCCTTCTTCATAAAATTTACCCTGCAAGAAATAATGCCAACGTTTATGCGGCTACTATTTTCAAGCAGCCAAAGGCAGCTACTACAATGCATTTGCGGTAAGCAAAGTGTTGCATTGGTTTGCTTAGCATCGGTAAAGTCTATTAATTTTTGTACAATGGCAGCGTCATCTAAAAACGAAAATTTGTCAGCACGAACAGTTATTTTTTGAGCAATACCTGGGTTGGTATTTAAGTCGTAATAACTACACAAACCTTTGCTATTCAATATTTCATACACCATTTTGCAGCCTTCACAGCAAAAGTTATGGCCATGTGCAATAATGGGTTTACTGCTGCAAGTATCACCACAGTGGTAGCAAGCAGTATCTAACTTATTTTGTACCATGTAAATGATTTAAGTAGCTAGATAATTTATCTTGATGCGCTAGACTACTTGTAGCTTTTGCAAAGCAGGTACAGGTTTTGTTCCATTTGCCTAGCATTTTGTGCCATGCTTCTTTTTCTGGAAAAAATGAGTCATTAAATACAAAAATAATTGTATATATTGGATGGCTTTTGCCTAATTTCAAAGCATCTGTCTCGCTTTCTATTTCATTAAGTATTAGCTTTATTAGTGTTTCTTTTTTTTGTGTTAATATTTGTAGTTCGTGAATATTAACCGAAGGTGTAAAATCAGGATTATCTTTAGTATTAAATACGAGTTGTACCGAGGGAAATACCAATTTTACTTCATAGTTTTTTAGAGATTCAAATTCATGCTGTAAGTTTTCTATTAATTCAAATAGTAATGATAAGCGATGACTATTTGGATCTTTTTTATTGTATTTGTATAGCTCTGCAAATTGTTCGGCTATAAATGGATATAGTTTTTTACCAATTTTGGTAATTGAATTTTCAGCGGTTGAGGCGTGGGTACACATATCAGATACTTTTAAGCAAAACTGATGTTATACCTTAAATCCAACTATGATAGTTGAAGATTTAAAACATGATTTTTATCATGTTTCACTAATAAGAGAGATTGGCTGTTTTAGATAATTTATCGTAATTGATAATTTTAATTTTTTTACCAGCTAATTCTATAATCTTACTGGTGTTAAATTCTGATAATAATCTGATGGTACTTTCGGTAGATGTACCTACAAAGTCTGCAATTTCTTCACGGCTAAGTTGTACGTTGATGGTTTGTCCATCTTTCTCAAAGCCATAGGTTGCTTTTAAAAACAGTAAGGCTTCAGCCACACGCTCACGTACATTTTTTTGAGAAAGCGATACAATATGGTCTTCCGCGGTTTTAAGGTCGTCGCTAATTTTTTTAAATAAAGCAAAACATAGCTTATTATTACTCATGGCTAAGTTCATGAAGTAAGCTTTATCTACAATACAAATATTACTGTCTTCTAAAGCTACTGCATTGCAATGGTAGCGGTCGTTTGAGAGTAATGACCGATAGCCAATAATATCTCCACCTTTTACCAAACGTAAAATTTGTTCCTTACCATCTGGTCCAGAAGTTGATAATTTTATTTTTCCATTACTCACACAAAACAAACCAAGTGGTAATCCATTTTCAGAGAAAATAACCTGCCCTTTTTTAAAGGTGGTACAAGACTTATTGAGGTTAAGTTCTTCTAAATTTTCTTTATCTAAAATTGAAAAAAATGAATGTGTTGCTTTTGCACAAACTGCGCAAGACGGTAAAAATTCGTTTACATTCAATCTCATGAGATAATTTTTAACAAATGGTTTAACAAAACTAGTAAATAATACAGCAACCGATAAACTGATTTCTCTAAAATCTTATTATGGCTTGTAAAAATGGTACTTGTAATGTATTATTGTTTTGTATTTCCCGAAATCACTACAACAATCTCGCCTTTTACTGTTTTGGCCTTAAAATGAGCCGCCACTTCTTTCAGTGTACCTCTTTTATTTTCTTCAAATAGTTTGGTCAATTCTCTAGTTACACAACATTGTCTATCGGCACCAAAGTACACCGCAAATTCTTCTAAAGATTTTACTAGTCGCATGGGGCTTTCGTAAATAATGATGGTTCTTTCCTCTGATGCTAGTTGCTTCAATTTGGTTTGTCTACCTTTTTTTAAGGGTAGAAAGCCTTCAAATACAAAACTATTGGTAGGCAAGCCACTATTTACTAAAGCAGGAACAAAAGCCGTTGCACCAGGTAAGCATTCAACTTTTACATCGTGTTTAATACATTCACGAACTAGGAAAAATGCAGGATCGCTGATAGCAGGTGTACCAGCATCAGTAATTAGTGCAAATACTTTACCTGCTTGCATTTGATCTACCAAGTGTGTAGATATTTTATGCTCGTTATGCTGGTGGTAAGGCGATAAAGGTTTTTTAATATTGTAGTGATTCAGTAGCCTTGATGATGTTCTTGTATCCTCACACAAAATCACATCTACACTTTGCAAAATTTCTATTGCACGAAATGTGATGTCTTTTAAATTACCTAAAGGTGTAGGAACAAGGTACAAGCCCCTTAAATTCCCCAAAGGGGAACTTTTTGAGGCGTGTTCATCAGACAATTCAATGCTTTCTGTTATAGCCATTATTTCGGTTCTATAATAATTCCCCTTTAAGGATTAAGGGCTTCAATCTCAAAATATTCCATCACAGCGTTTGCCAATAATTTCTTGCTAGCTTCTTCTGCTATTGCTTTTGCAGCTGCTTCGCTTTCTGCTTCAACTTGTAAAGTAATGTGCTTGCCTACACGTACATCCTGTACAGCTGTTAAACCAAGGTTTGACAAGCCACTTAATACGGCTTTACCTTGCGGGTCTAACAAATTTTTTAATGGCATTACTTTAATTTGAATATTGTATATCATGATTTTGATGGTTTGAAAATTAGCGATATGATAACGTAGGCTGCAAATGTAATAGGTACGGCCATCCAATTAAAAAATAATGCTGCTACAATTGCTATAACAGCTATGATGATGAATGGTACAAAGCTTTTTAGTGTGGCATTTTTAAATTTTAAAGCCAGCATGGGTAGGGTAGAAACCATTAAATAGCTTATTACAAGTACCACTGCATACCAAAGCCATTTGTTTACTAATAGATTGATAATCCAATCTGCTTGATTAGGATGCCAAAATATTAATGGAAAAGCCGCAACCAATAAGCCTGCAGCAGGTATTGGTACACCTTTAAACCCATAAGATTGTTCGGTATCAATATTAAATCTTGCCAAGCGATAGGCACCTGCACAAGGCAGTATAAACGCAGGCATTAGCCACAGCGTATTAATATCAAGACCATTTGCTTGCTGCGCAAAACTTAAACGTAAAAACTGATAGACAATCATGCCGGGCGCAACACCAAAGCTTACCACATCAGCAAGGCTATCTAGTTGCTTACCTAATTCTGATGGCACTTTAAGTAGCCTTGCCACAAAGCCATCAAAAAAATCTACTACAGCTGCTATTGCTATAAATAAGCTAGCCATTACTATTTTTTCTGGAATAATCACCAAACTATTATCCGTAGAAATGGTTAAGCCCGTTTGCACAGTAGCAATTATGGCTAAGCAACCAAAAAAGAGGTTTAGTAAAGTGAAAATGTTAGGGATTTGTTGTTTCATATTTGAGTCGATAGTCCATGGTCGATAGACGATGGTAGTTAATCTTTAATTGAGTTGATGAGAGATTGCAGCATTTTACCAATGTTTCTATCTGCAAATAAAATTTATTAAAATCGTCATCGCTAATATAGCTTCTTCGTTTTGCAAGAAATAAACACCCAACTACTTCTAAAGCCGACCTATTTGCAATTCTCAAAAACCTTTTGAACTCTAAATTACTTAAGCCTGTAGAACCTTCTACAATATTTAAGGAAACTGAATCCGCAGCTCTTTTTATTTGACTAGACAAAGAATACAATTCATGTTTAGGAAAAGTAAGAGCCAGCTTATCAATATCATCAGCCAAATCAAGTGATGCTTGCCATACTTTTAAATTCTCAAACTTAAATGCCATG
>JAAFHG010000174.1 GCA_013297585.1 Chitinophagales bacterium | reverse complement strand
CTTTTGGCTTACCAGCGTCTAAATCTTCGTTACCCCAGCTGTATACATTATTTACTAATCCACCTCTTGCAGCCCATTCCCATTCGGCCTCGGTTGGCAAACGTTTACCTGCCCATTTAGCATAGGCCATTGCGTCATCCCAAGATACATGCACTACGGGTAAGCCCTCCTTACCTTTTATAGTAGAACTTGGTCCATCAGGATGTTGCCAATCTGCACCTTCCATCCATGTCCACCATTGGGCATAGTTGTTTAAATCAATAGTTTGAGTTGGTGGTGTAAATACCAATGATGATGCTACTAATTTATCATCTGAAGGTTTGGGTGTATTTGGTGGTAACTGCTTTTTTAATTCTTCCCAGTCGGGCTTGCGCTCGGCAGTAGTTATATAATGTGTTGCGCTTACAAAGGCTGCAAACTGTGCATTGGTTACTTCTGTAGCATCCATCCAAAAGCTATCTACACTTACCTTGTGTTTAGGCAGTTCATCGACGTCGGCTTGTTTATCATCGGCACCCATCATAAAAGTTCCAGATGGGATACTTACCATACCTTGTGTAGAGGTAATTTTACTGGCAACAATATGTTGCGTACTATCTGCAACTGTACCAAACCTTGTTGGAATATTAGAATGGCAACTAATACCAGAAGTATCTTTTAGTTGCGAAATAGTATCTGCGGCGGTTGTAGAATCATTTGTATTTATACTTTTACACAATACTGATGAAATGGCGATAGTGGCAATACAAAGAGAATAAGCCGACGTTATTTTACGAAACATAAAAGTAAATTTAGCTCGCATTGGGTAAAAACATTTGAACTTCTGGAAAATAATTTCTACACACATTAAACTACATTTTGTAATAAAGGCATTGTTGCTACTATGAGGTTGAACCTAGGCCTAGTAAATATATTATAGATAATTAATATATTTACTTTGTATCTTCTTTGGCTAATGGCTTGGTTAAGCAGTTGAGTTTTCTAAAAAAATCTTCCATATTACCTGCCGGTTGTAAGCAATACAGCATCTTCACTTTATCACTTAATTGTATCCAGCATCTCCTATTTTAAAGCGATAATCACCTTCTATCACGTAAAAAATTTCGTCTTGTTCTAAGTGTACATGCAACGATGGCCCTATTTTATCAAATCCAACATACTCAAAAATAGATAGTTGCCCATCGGTGTCTTTACCAGATACTTTAATATCGTTGGGATATTTGCCTTTGTATAAAAACACATCATTAAATCGGCCTTTACCAGCATTTACTTTAAAAGTAGCGCCTCACTACTTGCGCTGTTTGTTGAAACTTTGCCAATGCTACCAATGGTGTGGCGGCTAGTGTACTGAGTAGAACGTTTTTTCTGTTCATAACAATTTGGTTTTGTTATGTAAAACTGCAAGTAACTAAACACTTGTTAGTGGTAAAAAATAGACATTCTTCTACTAAACCCTAAGCTTTGTATTGGCATAATCATCATCATTTAAGCCTAAAATACTTTCTCGTGCGTTGGTTTCTGCCATGTGAAAATAAGTTGGTGTAGTATTGGTAAAATTCCGATAATCCTTTACCAAATGTTGATAGTAATAGTAATTAAGTGCGCAATTCTGCACCGCTGTACATAATTGCGCACTAAAGCAGATGGTATAAAATCCTTTAAAAGCATATAATGAAGATATGAATTTACGCCAATTCTATCACCATCGCACTTGCGCCACCACCACCATTGCAGATAGCAGCACCGCCTATTTTGCCACCCTGCTGTTTCAATACATTTAGGAGCGTTACAATAATTCTTGCGCCACTGCAACCTAATGGATGACCAATACTTACCGCACCACCATGTGCATTTACTTGCTTAGGATATAATTTCATTTTCTCGCTATTAGCTATGCCTACCACGCTAAATGCCTCGTTTAGTTCTACAAAATCAAGGTCTTTCATTTGCAGGCCAGCTTTGGCAACTGCTTTTGGTAATGCCAAGCTTGGTGTGGTAGTAAACCATTCGGGTGCTTGTTCTGCATCTGCATAGCTGCGTATTATGGCCAATGGTTGTATGCCCATTGCATCGGCTTTTTCTTTGCTCATCAATACCACAGCGGCTGCACCATCATTCATGGTGCTTGCATTGGCTGCAGTAACAGTACCATCTTTTATAAACGCAGGTTTTAAGTCGGGTATTTTGTCAAATTTTACATTGTAAGGCTCTTCATCTTTGGCAAATAAAATAGGCTCACCTTTTTTTTGAGGGATAGGCACAGGCACTATTTCTGCGTCAAACCAGCCAGCTTCTATAGCAGCCTGACTGCGTTTGTAGCTTTCTATTGCAAAGGCATCTTGCTCTTCACGGCTTATCTCTAGCGTTTTGGCACAAAGCTCTGCAAAGTTGCCCATGGCTTCTTGCTTATAGACATCTGTTAGACCATCTTTTACCAAACCATCTTCTAGCACCACATTGCCATATTTATTGCCCCAGCGCAACTTGGGTGAATAGTAAGGCACATTACTCATGCTTTCCATACCGCCTGCCACCACAATATCTGCGTCGCCTAGTAAAATGCTTTGCGCTGCATTGGCTATCGCTTTCATGCCACTAGCACATACTTTGTTTACGGTGGTACAAATCACACTATCTGGCAAGCCTGCAAACTTAGCCGCCTGCCTTGCCGGTGCCTGACCAAGCCCTGCTTGAATCACACAGCCCATCAGCACTTCTTCAATATCTGTAAGTTGCAAACCCGCTTTTTCTACAGCGCCTTTTATAGCAATAGCGCCCAATTGTGTTGCCGAAAAATCCTTCAAGCTGCCGCCAAAACTACCAATAGGTGTACGCATAGCAGCAACAATATAAACGGTTCTATTAGTCATAGTAAGCAATGTTTGTAGCGAAGGTATAGCGTCCTAACCTAGATTTTGTAAGATCAAAAAAAATTATGTACGCAGGTGAAACGTTGTTACTGAAAGTATAAGCGTACTGACACAAAAAACATTGTAGCAGTATTACAATTAGTTACATAAATCCTCTAAATTCATTTAATCATACAGCATTAAGGTTCGGGCAACTATTTCGAATGCATCAATTATGTTTTATTTTACAATTTGAGAAGAAAGTACACGTATATTGCTAGCATCAAAACACTAACTATCAGTAAAATATTTAGTAAAAATAAACACCTTCATGTTTTACATCGCTTCTAAACTATTGTACTTTTTAGTAGTACCATTTAACTGGGTAGCTATTTTACTTTTCATCTCGGTATTAACCAAAAATAAAAAATTACAAAAGAAACTGCAGGCAAGCATTATTGTAATACTTATTATCTTCTCGAACCCTTATTTATTTTATAAATTATTACATGCATGGCAGATTAACAAATCGGAGCTACAAAAAGGTAAACAATACCAAGGGGGTATTATTTTAGGTGGCTTAAGCGGCTACGACAGAAAAGGTAATAGTTACTTTAATGAAGCAAGCGATAGATTTATACAAACCTTAAAACTATACAATCAAGGTACTATAAAGAAGATAATTGTAACTGGTGGTGGTGGTTTATATGAAAATAAAAATCCTGTAGAGGGCGATTTATTAAAAGAAGAATTTTTAAAAAACAAGGTTAGTGCTGCTGACTTAATTATCGAAAACAAATCTAGAAGTACTTACGAAAATGCCATGTTCACGAAAAAAATTCTTGATAGTTTACACCTAAGCGATACAATGGTACTAATAAGTTCTGCATCACATTTGCGACGCTCTAAAATGGTGTTTCAAAATGCAGGTTTTAAAACTGTGGCTTATCCTTGCGACTTCGAATTTGTTGATTTGTTTCATACACCGTTACACTATGTTTGGCCTAATCTGAATGCTTTTAATGGTTGGGCAAAACTGATTAAAGAGCTGATTGGTACCGTTGCATATAAAATGACAGGCAAAGCCTAACAACGTCTTACATCTACCGTATGTAGATCTTTAAATTTAGATAACACTTCTTCTAAACGTACTTTTGGTACACCAACTTGCACAATAGTAAACAATTGGTTTTCTTGTTTAATGATGTTGCAATTACACTGCTTTAAAATCACCATTACATCATTCATTCTTGTATAATCAAACTGTAACTCATAGTTAACTTCAACCGATTTTTGAATAATAGGCACTACTTGAAAAGCCATAGCAGTGGCAGATTTATAGGCATTAATTAGACCAGGTACACCTAATAATGTACCTCCAAAATATCTTACAACTACTACCAATACGTTGGTAATTTGCTTGCTATCAATCAAGTTTAAAATAGGCTTACCGGCTGTGCCACTTGGTTCGCCATCATCACTTATTCTAAAATTATTACCATCTAAACCTAGCCTGTAACCAAAGCAATGATGCACCGCTTTAGGATGTTCTTTTTTTAGTTCTTGTAAATGTTTTTTAAAATCGTCTACAGCATTAATAGGAAATGCATACGCTAAAAAACGACTGCCTTTATCTTTAAATTCTGCCACAGAAGGCTGCTCGATGGTATAGTAATATAAGTCGTTACTCATAAGGCCTAATTACTATGGTTTTGGTTGGTAAAATATGTAATGGTATCACTCAATAAAGCTACTTGCTTAGCTTTTGTATAATGACTTAATATTGGTGCAGCAACACCATGATTTACTATTAATGTGGTATTTGTAATTACAATAGCTTCGTCCCACAAATGCTTATCAATAAAAGATTGTAGCGTTTTGCTACCACCTTCTACAAGTAAGCTTTGAATATTTAGTTGATAGCAAGCCGTAAGAATTTCATCTAGCAAATCGGCTTCTTGATTTAGCTTGTAATAAGTTAGATTTTCTTGTTCCTCTTGCTTGATATAATTGAACACAATTGTTCTTTCTGTTTGGTCAAATAGTTGCAAATTGGTAGGTAATTTCAAGTCTTTATCAATTACTAAACGTATTGGGCTTTTGCCATACCAAAGTCTGTTAGTAAGCGATGGATTATCAAGCAAAGCAGTATTAGTGCCTACCAAAATAGCAGCGTTTTGATGACGCAATTGATGAACCAACCTGTTTGAAATATCATTACTAATCAGTAGTCGTTCATCGGTGGTAAAACCAATTTTACTATTAGCTGTTTCTGCCCATTTTAATACAATAAATGGTCGCTTCTTTTCATGAAATGTGAAGAAGCGTTTGTTCAGTTCTCTACAAGCATTTTCCAATACACCAACTATTACCTCTGCACCTGATAAACGCAATTTTTCTATGCCCTTGCCATCAACTTGCTTAAAACTATCAGTACAGCCAACCACTACTTTCTTTATACCGAGCTTAATAATTAAATCGCTACAAGGCGGTGTTTTACCAAAGTGGGCACAAGGCTCTAAGCTTACATAAATAGTAGATTGAGCAATTAAATGCGCATCTGCTTTTGCGACACTATTTATACAATTCACTTCAGCATGCGCTTCACCATATTGTTGATGCCAGCCCTCACCTATTATAATATTTTTATATATCAATGTGCTGCCAACCATAGGATTGGGCGCAACATTACCTTCACCAAGTTTGGCTAATTGTAAGCAACGCAACATGTATTGTTCATGCAAAGTCAATATTGACAGGTATTTGGTAAAGGCGGCAAAAATAACTGAAATGATAGTAACATTGCAGCATGACTATTAACGCGGCATATTATCAGCTTTTGTACCAACTATTTGAGTTGTACGATGACCGTGAAGCAGCCAATATGGCTGATTGGGTAATTGAATATATTACAGGGCAAAGGCGCATAGAAAGAATACTTTACAAAGATTTGCCTTTAAATAACTCACAACAACTACAGCTTGAAACATTTACACAGCAGCTATTACAGCATAAGCCCGTACAATATGTATTGCAAGAAGCATGGTTTGCAGGTATGAAGTTTTTTGTGAAGGAAGGTGTGTTAATACCAAGGCCAGAAACCGATGAATTGGTGGAACTCGTTGCAAGTAAATCTCAAATCTCAAATCTCAAATCTCAAATTCTAGACATTGGCACAGGTAGTGGTTGCATACCTATTGCTTTAAAAAAACGCTTGCCAGCGAGTACCATTTTATCGATAGATATAAGCGAAGCGGCATTAGCAATTGCTCAAAAAAATGCAACAGATTTACAAACAGACATCGCTTTACAACAACTAGATTTTTTAGACGAAACAAATTGGCAGCTACTTGGCACTTTTGATATTATCGTAAGTAATCCACCTTATATCAAGCAAAGTGAAGATGCTAGCATGAGCAAGCATGTAACCGACTACGAACCAAGCCTAGCTTTATTTGTAGCCGATAACAATGCTTTAATCTTTTACGAGAAAATAGCCGCTTTTGGTAAAACACATCTTAACCCAAATGGGCAAATTTTTGTTGAAATAAATGAAGCCCTAGGTAAAGAAACAGTGGCTATGTTTCAGCAACATGGTTACAATACTTTACTAAAAAAAGACCTACAAGGCAAAGACAGAATGATACAGGCTTGGCTAATCAATAATTAAAATGATGGTAACTATTGGAACTATTTCAATTCATCCAAAACAGCAAAAAGCTTTTTTACAACTGCGCTAGCACTACCATCAAAGTTGTTCACAATAATAGCTATAGTATAATCAATACCTGCTTTACTAGTGTGATAACCTGCAAAACTTTTGCTACCGCCAATAGTGCCACTCTTTAATTTCATGCCATTATATACAGGCAATGCGTCGTAGAATGCATTGAACCATGTTTTATCATTTGCATATTGCAACACATTTACCAAAACATTCGTAGTGATGCGGTTTTGAGGTGATAAGCCGCTACCGTCTATTACTTTAATGGCACCTTTATCAATACCTCTTTCTTGCCAAAATTTCCTTATAATATCAACACCCTTATCAGTAGAACCAACACCTGTTTTCTCATAGGCAATAGTTTTTAATAAAGCCTCACCATATAAATTGATACTCTTTTTCATGAACCAATAATTAATGCTATCTAGTGTTGGCGATTTATGTGTAGCTATTATAATACTTGGCTTACTAGTAGCTGCATCATCAATTGTTGACAAATCAAACATACTTTTAAAGCTGATACTTTCTTTACTCAACGCTTCTTCCAATATTTGTTGTACTTGCCACACAGGATTCGAAAATGAGCCACTTATTGTAAACGTTTTTTCGCCAGCAGGCACTGTACCTTCTACAAAACCTGAGTTGCTATATGGTGGTAGATAAATGTAACCATTATCGCCACTACCCTTTTTACCAGTAGTAATATTGGGTTTTAAAAATGCCTTTTGCAAAGCTGGATGAGTTTTTAAAATAGTCACTTCTTCGCCTTCAT
>JAAFHG010000092.1:6287-10541 GCA_013297585.1 Chitinophagales bacterium | reverse complement strand
AGTTGGAAGTGAAGAGCCAAGTGCAAGTTTTGACATTCAAAATGATAAGATTTATTATCCAGACCTTTTTAAATATTACAAATATAAAATTGTAAAAGATAGCCTTAAAATTAAGTACGAGGATTATGAGGGGTCTTTCTTAATTAAAATGGAGGGGAGAGATACCCTTATTTTAACTGGAGATGAGCCTCAATCATTTTATAGAGGTAAGAAAAGTAAATAATTAAAAAAAGCTACCCCAACTAGGCGTAGTTTGTACTTCATCGTCTCGGCGTATGGCTTTGCCAACGCCGTTGTACTCATCGCAGCTTTTGCTACAACTAAAAAGCATATGCAGCAAATTATTCAAATAGCTACATTAGCATTATGCCAGATAGCTAATGTAATAAAAGACCAACAGGGTGTGTATTTTCTAACGTTTCAAATAGTTAGCTGTTTAGTCCCGATAGCTATCGGGATTACAAGAAAGCGTTACCGAGATATTCCGCTCTTCGGGTTTCCCTCAATAAGCGGCAAACTTATTATAAACCTTAGAACAACTGTATGAGATTGGGTCTATTCATGAATGCTTTCTTTGTGTTAAATTAATATAGTTTCTAGTAAAGGCCGTTAGAACATTGGTGTTATTAAACCCTGTCGAGATTTTGGCCAGAAGTGGAAAAATAGCTGCTTTAATCAGTGGCTATTATGATATAAACCTTGGCGGCACAGACCCCTTATAGAATACTAGCAATCAAAAAAGTACACTTCCTAGAGACATTTTAAATTTCAAAATAAAGATGTTATGAAACAGGAAGCAAAACTACCAGTAATCAATCCATTTGCCTGCGGTATAGATGTGGGCTCTAAGGCACATTATGTAGCAGTAGGTCAAGCAGCAGCGACGAAGTAAAATGTTTTGGTGTTTATACTAGAGACCACCAAGCGATGATTGAGTACTTGCGAAGCAAATCTGTGAAAACGATTGCCATGGAAAGTACCGGTAATTATTGGCAGACGTTATTTGCAGCTTTGGAAAAAGCTGGCTTTGAAGTTTTTTTGGTTTGCGGCAATCAAACTAAAAACGTAAAAGGCAGAAAGACTGACGTACAAGATTGTCAGTGGATACAATGGTTGCATAGCGTAGGGATGCTTTCTAACAGTTTTATACCCAATGAATTTGTAGCACATTTACGCATCTATTCAAGGCAGCGGCTTAAGTATATTCAGATTCAAAGTCGGCTCATTAATCAAATTCAACGTGATTTGAGAGCGATGAATCTGCGATTGGAAGTGGCACTTAATGATGTTACTGGTAAAAGCGGTAGAGCTATAATTGAAGCCATTTTAGCGGGCGAAAGAAACCCACTACCAAGTTTTTTAAAGACGTTATAAACATTCACAGCATCAAAATACAAATTACCGAGTTGCTGTTATATTTGCGTAAAATTTTAGTTATGCCATCATTTGATATTGCCAGTAAAGTTGATTTGCAAACATTAGATAATGCCATCAATACTGTAAAAAAAGAAATAGAAAACCGTTTCGATTTTAAAAATAGCCATGTAATAATTACGCTTAACAAGAAAGATTATATAGTAAATCTTGAAGCTGAAAGCGATATGAAATTGAAGCAAGTAATTGATGTTATTATTAGCCGCAGCATGAAACAGGGTATTGATGCTAATGCGTTTGACTTTGAAAAAGATGCATACCCAAGCGGTAAAGTAGTGAAAAAAGAAGTATCTGTAAGAAATGGTCTTAAGCAAGACGATGCAAAGAAAATAGTGAAACTAATTAAAGACAGTGGCCTTAAAGTGCAAGCTGCTATTATGGATAATATTGTGCGTGTTACAGGTAAAAAAATTGATGATTTGCAAGCAGTAATGGCTTTGTGTAAAAGTGGAAATCTTAGCTTTCCGCTACAATTTGATAACATGAAGAGCTAGTGGTAAATTTATTTTGGCTAAACCTGTTATCTAGCCTACATTTGCAGTCCATTAAAATATTTTATACGGCAAAATCCGTATAAGCCTTAAATAAAATTATATGAAACAAGGTATCCACCCGTCAAATTACCGTTTAGTTGTTTTCAAAGACATGAGTAACGGTACTTCATTTTTAAGTAAATCTACCACTAATACCAAAGAAACTATTGTTTGGGAAGACGGTAATGAGTATCCAGTAGTTAAATTAGAAATTTCTAATACATCTCACCCGTTTTATACAGGTAAAAATGTATTGGTTGATACTGCTGGTCGTATCGATAAATTCAAAAAACGTTACGCTAAAAAAGATTAATTTCTTTTTTGCAAATAGTAAAAGCCCACTTCACGGTGGGCTTTTTTAATACTACCACACAGATATTGCACTATTTTAGCATATTTTTTGCTTTTATAGCATCTTCTTTCAACTGATTTTTTAAGGCAGCTAAACCATTAAATTTTACTTCGCCACGTATGTATGCGTTAATATGCACTTGAATAGTTTGGCCGTAAATGTCTTCGTTAAAGTCAAAAATATTTACTTCAATTACTCTCGTTTTACCATCAATAGTTGGTCTGACGCCTATGTTCATCATGCCGAACCAATTTTTGATTTGAGATCCGATAGCTATTGGGTTGTGATTTGTAATTTGTAATGTAGTTTCAATGTTTTCACCATTCACTATCGACAATTGACTATTGACAATTGACACTGTTACAGCATACACACCATTTGCCGGAATCAATTTTTCTTCAGTAGCAATGGCAATATTTGCTGTAGGGTAACCAATCGTTCTGCCTAATTGATTGCCTTTTACAACTACACCTTCAAAAAAATAGGGATAGCCTAAAAGTTGATTGGCTGTAGTAATATCGTGTTCAAGTAATGCTAGACGAACTTTAGTACTGCTTACAGTAATCTCATTTAAAATTTGTGCATTAATTTCTATCACTTCAAAACCCAGCGTTTCTCCCATTTTTTCTAGTAAATGGTAATCACCTGAGCGATTTTTACCAAAGCGATGATCGTAACCAATAATAATTTTGCTTGGCTTAAAATATTGATAGATAAAATCTTTACAATAAGCCTCGGCCGTTTGATTGGCAAAAGCTTCTGTAAAAGGTACAACCACCAAATGATTAATGCCAGCTTGGTTGAGTAGAATAATTTTTTCGTCAAGTGTGTTTAGTAAGGCAACATTGCCACCATAACTACCCACTATTTTTCGTGGATGTGGATGAAAAGTAATAATAACAGTTTCGCCACTAATGGCTGCTGCTGTGGTTTTTAACTGATTAATAATTTGCTGATGACCCTTGTGTACACCATCAAACGTACCAATGGTAATAACGGCATTCTTAAATTTGGGTAACTTCGCTAGGTCTCTGTGTACTTGCATCATAAAGTGTGGCAAATTTAGGAGTTAGCAATAACAATATTATATCTGCATACTAAGTCGTTAATGGTTCGATTGCATTACTTACTTTCGCAACCTTCAATGATCATAAATCTTACATCATAAATATCAAATTAATTTATGTCTTTATATTATCAACGTGGTGTTTCGGCGCAAAAAGAAGAAGTGCATGCAGCCATTAAGAAATTAGATGCTGGTTTGTATGCCAATGCATTTTGTAAAATGTATCCTGACTATCTTGGTGGTGATGATAATTATGTAAATATTAGCCATGCAGATGGTGCTGGTACAAAGAGTATTTTGGCGTATTTGTACTGGAAAGAAACTGGTGATGTAAGCGTGTGGAAAGGCATTGCACAAGATGCTGTAGCCATGAATTTGGACGATTTGTTGTGTGTGGGTGTAGTAGATAATTTGTTGTTTTCGTCAACCATCGATAGAAATAAATCGGTAATTCCTGGTGAAGTTTTAGAAGCTGTAATTAATGGTACACAAGATTTTTTTAATGAGTTGAAAGGATTTGGCGTAAATATTCACTACTTAGGTGGCGAAACTGCTGATGTAGGTGATGTGGTGAGAACGATAGCGGTAAATGGAACGATGACGGCAAGATGGCCTAAAAACAAACTAGTTACCAACGATAATATTGATGCTGGTAATGTAATTGTGGGCTTTGCAAGTAGCGGCAAAGCTGTGTATGAAACTGAATATAATAGTGGCCTTGGCAGTAATGGCCTAACAAGTGCTAGGCATGATGTTTTGAGTAAATATTACGCAGAAAAATACCCTGAAACATTTGAGCCAAAGCTGAATGAAGAAGTCGTATACATTGGTAAGAATAAAGTAGAAGATACATTCACTATTGACAATTC
>JAAFHG010000092.1:0-6277 GCA_013297585.1 Chitinophagales bacterium | reverse complement strand
AAATTATTATTATCGCCTACAAGAACTTACGCACCATTGCTAAAAGCTTTACTAGATGAGCATTTTGATGACATTACTGGCATTATACATTGTAGTGGTGGTGGGCAAACAAAGTGCATGAAATATTTGCCAAAAGCATTGCGGATAGTAAAAGATAACTTGTTTGAAGTTCCGCCAATTTTTAAATTGATTCAAGAAAATTCAGGTGCAGATTATAGAGAAATGTACCAAGTGTTTAATATGGGGCATCGACTAGAAGTGTTTACAAACCCACAAGCTGCTGAAACCATGATTGCTATTGCAGCAAGTTTTGGTATAGAAGCGCAAATTGTAGGCAGTGTAGAAGCTTCAAACGAAAAAGAGTTGGTGTTAAAAGGTAGCTTTGGTGAAATTAGATATTAACAAAATTGTAGGCATCTTAAACAATTCTTATCTTGTAGTTTCGTTAAAAGAACAATCAATAGAACAATTATGGCTGAAACAGTAATATCTCTTAAAAACGTTAATATATACCAAGGCTCTAACCTAGTGTTGCAAGATGTAAACTTTACCATTGAAAAAGGTGAGTTTGTGTACTTGGTAGGTAAAACTGGTACTGGTAAAAGTAGCTTGCTTAAAACGCTGTACGGTGATTTAACATTAAACGACGGGGAAGCATCTGTAGTTGGTTTCGACTTGCGTAAAATGGATTGGAAAAAAGTGCCCTACTTGCGTAGGAATTTAGGTGTGGTGTTTCAAGATTTTCAATTGCTAACAGATAGAAATGTACACGACAATTTAAAGTTTGTACTAAAAGCAACCGGCTGGAAAGATGAACGCTTGATAGAAGAAAAGATAAATGACGTACTAAATAAAGTAGGCTTGAAAAGTAAAGGCTTTAAAATGCCTTTTGAAATGAGTGGTGGTGAGCAACAACGTGTAGATATAGCTAGAGCTCTGCTGAACTCACCAAAGTTAATTTTAGCAGATGAACCTACTGGTAATTTAGATCCTGAAACAAGTGATGAAATTATGCAATTATTGTTTCAAATTGGGGAAGATTACGGTACTACTATCATCATGGCTACACATGATTTTATAGTTATTAATCGTTACCCATCACGTATGCTTAAAACTGAGCGTGGCAAAGTGTTAGACAGCGGTACGTTTGTACCTAATAATCAGCAACAGTAATTTTCTGTTAAACTACAAGCATTCTGAACTTACTGTTAACATAAACATTTTTAAAGACCTGCTAGTGTAAAGAAATAGGCAAAACTTAATAGATTATTTTAAAAATATTCATGTATAATGATTTAACAATTTATGTGTAACAATATAATACATCCACCTAAGAAGTTAATTTAAACCTTAAAAGTAATTCGCCTTCTTTTTCTTTTTTATTGGCAAATAAATGCGTTCTGCTTTTTGTACAAGATTGATGAATTCTTTCTGTGCAATATTGGTTTTATCTATGGAAGCATTTGCAAGTTCTAGCACATCTAAAAAGGTATAGTTTTTTGAAAACGCAGAATTTTTAAGCAGTGCCCCAAAAATACTTATAGCTGTTGCAAAACGTACTGTAGCTTGTGCATTTGCTATTGGTTGTTTATCAAATGCAATAGGAAAATTTTGTGTTTGACTTTTACCCGTTGCAGAAAGTTTGTATTGCAGTTCTACAGTAGCTATTTGTGTGCCTACAATTGTATTGGTGTCAGAAGGTTCTACTTCAAAAATAGCTATTAAATTATGCCCGCTGCCTACTTCGCCGCCTTCTACTTTGCTAGTCGCATCTGCAATTGCTTCTTTTTTATTGTCAAAACCTATTAAGCGGTAGCGTTTAATTTTTGCTTCATTAAATGCAACATTTACGTAGGCATCATTTGCAACGGTATATATGGTTTTTGTAAATTCTGTTACCAAAACTTTTTCTGCTTCAGCGGCATTATCTAGATAAGCAAAATTGCCATTGCCCTTTTTAGCTAACGTTTCTAGTTTACTGTCTTTATAATTGCCCATACCTACACCAAGGCAGGTTAAATAAATACCACTTTGGCGCTGAATGGTAATCATATCTTCTAGATCTTTATCGCTTGTTTGTCCCACGTTAAAATCGCCATCAGTAGCTAGAATAATTCGGTTATTCCCATCGGGTATAAAGGCCGATTTTGCTATTGCGTAAGCGGTTCTAATTGCGCCTTCACCTGGGCTATCGCCACTGGCAGTTAAAGAATCTATGACTTCGTTTATCTTATCTATTTCATTACCGTTTGTGGGCGGCAAAGGCACTAAGACATTACCACCATAGGTAACAATGGATAGCTTGTCAATTGAACGTAAATTTTTTGCTAATAATTTAAATCCTGCTTGTAACAATGGTAAGCGATTAGGCTTATCCATGCTACCAGAGACATCTATTAAAAATACCAAATTGCTGGGCGGTACGCTGTCTAAATTGAGTTTTGGGGCATTTAAATTAACAAAAACCAAGTGATTGTTTGGCTGCCAAGGGCAAGTAGTAACTTCTGTATTACAGGTAAATTGGTTGGTAGTATTCGGTGTTTTATCAAGCGATAAATTGAAGTAGTTGAGCATTTCTTCAATACGTACGGCATTATTTGGTACGGATAATTCATTGTTTAAAAAGCGCCTAATATTACTGTATGAAGCCCTATCAATATTAAGTACAAAGCCTGTTTCAGGATAATGCTTAGCTGCTACAAAATCGTTTTCAATAAAACTTGTGTAGCTCTCACCAGTTGTACTTAGGAAGTTTATTTGTTGATTGGGGGATAAGTTTTTGGTAATTGACGCAAGTTTATTTTTCATTAAACTTGCAGTAGCAGCTAGCATTTTAACCGTTAGATTTTGGTATTTCTGGGTTTCAATTGCTTCACGAAAGGGTTCAAAACCATCAAGTGTAATGGTAATGGTATCTATTTGCTTATTTGAAGGAATACCAAACAAGCCATTATTACCACTAAAAAATTGTAAATTACCCCTAGTGTGTAGCTTTATAAGCGCACCTACAAGCGGTCTTCCTTTTTCGTTTGTTACTTGGCCTCTTACATAATATTGCCCTAAACCTTTGCTATATACAGCAGCAGCAAATAGCAGTATTAGTAGTAATTGCTTCATTTACAGTACACTTTTTAATAAGGAAGAAGCAGAAATAAGCAAAAATCTTACAGCAATAGTTTTTAAGAGTTTTGTACATGTGAAATTAAGCAAACCTTATGAATTAATTATTCACTAAGCTGATAAATTTCACGAATATTTCTACCCAAACCATCATAATCTAAACCATAACCAAGCACAAATTTATTCGGTATAGTAAAACAACAATAGTCAATATTCACAGGATATTGCTGCGCCTCAGGTTTATGTAGCAACACTGCAATTTTAAGCGATGCAGGTTGCTGATTTACCAATTGAGGTAAAAACTGACTAAGCGTTTTTCCCGTATCAATAATGTCTTCTAATACAATTACATGTCTATCAGTTAAATCAATATCTAAACCAATTGCAGTAACCACATGGCCAGTAGATTGTGTGCCTTTATAAGAAGCTAATTTTATAAAACACATTTCGGCTTCTATTTCAAGTTCTTTAAACAAATCGGCACTAAAAATAAATGAGCCATTTAATACTGAAATGAACAATGGTTTTTTATCAGCATAATCTTTAGTTAAGTCTGCCGCAAGAACTTTAATTTTTTCTTGTATAGCTGCGGCACTAATAAATGGTACAAAAATTTTATCGTAAAGGGTGATGGAATGATTCATGTAAATATGTTTAGTAAGTTAGTTTTTTGGTATTAATTAGTTGATAATGAACCACTTTGAGTACTACTTAGCGCTATTGTTTTTGGTGCACTAGGTGCATTGCCACGTAAGTATATTTTCTCGCCAGCGGCAGGTTGCATGTTTTTCTTTATGCCATTGTATTCGGCTAATTTTTCTAAACGTACACCTTCTGCTTGACAAATGTCGTACAGTGTTTCGCTTGGTTTTACTACATGAAAATCTGTAGCGCCTTTGGTCAATTTTTTTTCTATAAAAATAAGCTTATCAGTTGCCAAAATTTCTTCTTCTTCCATGTCGTTAAACTCAATCATTTTAGCTAAAGAAATGTCGAATTGCTTAGCCAATGCTAGGAGTGAAGTGCCTTCTTTTACGTAAATTACTTTACTGTGATTGATGGTAAAAATACCTTCAGGATAGTTGGCTTTCTTTTTTTCAGTGATGGTTTTAGCAATCGTTGCATTAGGGTTGATAATAATTACAGAATCCTCTTCTATGCCTTCAACTCTTTTTTGCTGGTTCTCTTTTAGCTTTTTAGATGAGATTTTAATTACTAATTCTGGTGCCATCGTGGTATCTTCATAAATATCTTCTTTTTCAGTACTGGCAAGGGTTTGATTGCTGTTTAGCAATTTATTCATAGCTATTAATGTGTACTGATTAAGGTTATAATCATTAATAACTTTAATTAATTTTTGCGGGTAATCTTTTTCAGTTGCATAGCCAGCTTTTTTTAAGCCTTTTGCCCAAGCTGCATAATCTGTAGGATCTAGCTTAAATAAGAAATCGTACCAAGCTCTTGTTCTTAAAAAATTGGAATGATCTTTATAAGACTCAGCAGCAGACGGATAGCTTCTAAAACATTCTTGTTTAGTATCATCATCGTGATACACTTTTTCGCCAGTCCATTCAGCTTTACATTTTATACCAAAATGATTATTTGAGTTTTTACACAAATCGCTTTCGCCATAAGAAGATTCTAAAATGCCTTGTGCCAAAGTAATAGACGCAGGCACACCACTACGTTGCATTTCTGCAATGGCAATGTCTTTATATTGGGCTATATAGTTGTAGGCTTTTTCTTTTTGCGCATAGCTAGCAAGCACAATCATAGCAAGAAAAATCGTTAAACATTGTTTCATCATTGGGGTACTTTTTTTATCAATAACAAGCCGTCTCTTACCGTTAGCATTACTTGTTCTACACGTTTATCTGCTGCAATATGTGCGTTAAATGCAGCAATGGCTTTGGCACTTTTACTTTTTAAAGGTTGTTCTAGTACTTGACCATGAAATAGTACGTTGTCAGCTATTATCAAACCATTATCGTTTAATAGTGGCAATACCATTTCGTAGTAATCTATATAACCAGTTTTATCAGCATCAATAAATACCAAATCCCATTTGTAGGGTAATGTTGGAATAATATCTACCGCTTTACCAAGGTGCAAATGTATTTTTTTATGCGCGTTAAATTGGTTAAAATTTGTTTTAGCGGTAGCAGCATCTTCTTCACGCAATTCTATGGTATGTAATTCGCCATCATTTTGTAAGCCCATTGCTAGACACAAGGCACTGTAACCAGTAAATGTACCAATGTCTAGCACATATTTGGGCTGCATTAATTGGCTGATAAATATTAAAAATTTCCCTTGCACTTTGCCACTCAACATGTGGTGTAGTTGATGCGTAGCCACCGTATCTGCATTTACTTGCGCAAGCAAAGCGGTTTCATCAGATGTCATTGCATCAGCATATTGTTCTACTAATATCGTCTGAACCATGATTTAGAAGGATTAAGATGATTTGTTGGATTTTGAATAATTAAGATTCCCTAAATCATCAATGAGATTTGATGAAAATCGTTGTGTACTTTGTATTCTTTGTCACTTTGCGTGACCCCCTTCTTTTCTAGAAACCGCCAATAAGCCAAGAAACGTTAATCCACCATTGATAATTAATAGCTCTAAGCCTATTTCAAAGCCACCGAAAATTTCTTTTTGGTATTTATCAATTATGTAGCAAATAATTGGTGCTGCTACGCAAATGAATGGTACAATATTATCGTTAACTGTTCTTTTGGTAATAATGCCAAATGTAAATAAGCCCAATAATGGCCCATAAGTATAAGTAGCAACTTTTAAAATAACGCCAATCATACTTGGATTATCAATCCATTTAAACACCATCACAAACAACAAAAAGATAAAGGCAATACTTAAATGTACTGTCTGACGCACTTTTTTCTGTTTTACGTCATCCCAATCTGTTCTGCGTTTTATGGCTAAAATATCTATACAAAAAGAAGAGGTAAGGGCTGTAATAGCGCCATCAGCACTAGGAAACAAGGCAGAAATTAAAGCAATAATAAAAATGATAGACACAAATGGTGGCATGTGTTTTAAGGCAATTTCAGGGAATAATTTATCGCCCGTTGCTGCTATGTGTTGATTGTCTGCATACAAATACAACAAGCCGCCTAAAAACAAGAATAAT
>JAAFHG010000365.1 GCA_013297585.1 Chitinophagales bacterium | reverse complement strand
GTACAATCCATCAGGTCAAGCTATTGGTGGTGCAGTTGCTGCAAACAATCCTGCTTTTAGAAATTTGGGAAGTATTAAAAATAGTGGTATTGATTTAATGATCAGCAATAAAACAAACCTAACAAAGGAATTAAAGTTGAACACTACTTTTACTTTTACTACCTATAAAAATGAAATCACTGCAATTAATGGTGATCAAAAGTTCTTTGATTTCAATAGCCCAGCTAATGAAGCAAACAGAATTGGTGGTAATGCAACAAGAAATATCTTAGGTGAAGCCTTGAATACCTATTATGGCTACCAAATTGTAGGACTATTCCAAACTGCGGCTGAAGCAACAGCATGGAATCAACCGGGTGCAGCTCCAGGAAGATTTAAATATGCTGATGTTAATGGTGATAAGAAAATTGATGCCGATGACCGTACTGTAATTGGTAATCCCAATCCTGATTTCACTTATGGTTTAAACCTTGGTTTAGAATATAAGAGTTTTGATTTTGCAGCATTCTTTTATGGTTCTCAAGGTAATGATGCATTTAATTTTACTAGATGGTACACTGATTTCTCTAGTGGTTTCCCAGGTGGTAGAAGCAAAAGATCATTATACGAAAGTTGGTTACCTGATGGTAGCAGACCAAATGCAACTACTCCAATTCAAGAAACAACCATCGCTGCTTCAGGCTTCAGTACTTCAGGTGCAGTGAATTCTTACTACGTTGAAGATGCATCTTATTTCCGTTTGCGCAATTTGCAAATAGGCTATACTTTGCCAACTAATATTTTAAGCAAAGTAAAAATCACAAAAGCCAGAATTTACGTTCAAGCAGCTAACTTATTCACTATTACAAAATATTCAGGTTTAAATCCAGATATCATTACAACTGATGATAGAGCATCTGCTGTTGATATTGGCGCTTTCCCAACAGTTAGGCAGTATTTAATTGGTGCTAATATTAATTTTTAATTCAACCAAAATTTAAATTAACGAAATATGAAAAATAAAATTTCAAAAATACTAGCCATTTCAATTGTAGTGACTGGCTTGTATGCTTGTAAAAAAAGCTTTTTAGAGGTAAGTCCTAACGGTGTTTTGGACGAAGCGACTTTGTCTTCTGAAAAAGGAATAAATAAACTATTGTTATCAGCTTATGCAATGTTAGATGGTCATGATGGTGGGTTAGGTTTAGGAGGAGAATGGGGTTCAGGAGGTTCTAACTTTTTATTTGGTGGTATCGGTGGCGGTGAAGCCAATAAAGGAAGTGATCCCGGCGACCAAGGCCCTAATATGACACCTGTTCAAAGGCATGATATTACTTCTACTAATGGTGCCATCAACGACAGATGGAAAGCCATTTATGAAGGTGTAAAGCGTACCAACACCGTTTTACAAGTATTGGCAAAAGTTCCTTCTATCAGTGATGCCAATAGAAAAAGTTTAGCTGGTCAAGCTCGCTTTTTAAGAGCTTGGTATCATTTTCAAGCAAGAACTACATTCGGAAAAGCTTGCTATTTAGATGAAGCTATTGACTTGGCATTATCTAACAAAGAAATACTCGGTGTTTCTAATGCAACAGATATCTTCCCTAAAATTGTAGAAGATGCAAAATTTGCCTATGAAAATTTGCCAGTTGCTTTAGATGCAGTTGGAAGGGTTAATAAATATGCTGCTGGTGCTTTTTATGGTAAAGTATTATTGTTTACTAAAGATTTCGCCACTGCAAAAACAGTTTTAACTGATGTAGTTAACAATGGTAGAAATGCTGTTGGAACTGCATACGGTTTAAATACTAATTACGAAGACAATTTCAATACAGTTACAGATAATAGTAAAGAATCAGTATTAGCGTTTCAATCTTCTTCACAAGATAATGCTGGTGCAAGAAATGGTAACTGGGGTGATTTATTAAATTTACCAGCAACTGGCCCAGGCGGTGCAGGTTTTTATTGCCCAACTTATTTCTTTACCAATCGTTTTAAAACAGATGCAAACGGTATACCTGTTGCTAATCCACAAAACAACCAAGTACTTGATCCAGCAGGTCAAGCAGGTTTAACTCAATACGCTGGTAATGTTGACACTCGTTTAGATTGGACAATTGGCCGTAATGGTGTTCCATATTTGGATTGGGGTACTTACCTAACCAGCTGGCAAAGAGATGTTTCTGCAGGTCCATTTGGTGCTAAAAAAACTTGTATCCGTCAAGGACAAGTAGGTGCTTTTCATGATGCGTCAATTTGGTACTCAGCAGGTGGTGTTGCATTAAATTTAAATTTAATCCGCTTTTCTGATGTAATATTAATGCTTGCTGAAGCTGAAATTGAAGCTGGTTCTTTGGCAACTGCATTTGATTTAATCAACAGGGTTCGTGCAAGAGCAGCAACATCAACAACGGTTACTTACCCAGCTACTTTTGGAACACCTAAAACTGCAGTATATACTACTCCATTTGCTACAAAAGCAGATGCAACAACAGCATTGCGTTTAGAGCGTCAATTAGAGTTAGGTTTAGAAGGTGGTCGCTTTTTTGACTTAGTAAGATGGGGAATCGCATCTACTGAGTTAAATGCATACTATGCATATGAAAGCCCACTTCCTTATCAAGTATTGCTTAAAAATCCAGTACCATCATATGCTTCACCAGCTAATGATTACTATCCAGTACCTCAACAGCAAATTGATTTAGGTAATGGTTTAATTGTAAGATAATTGAATCAAGCAATATCAAAAAAGGCAGGACCCTACACAGGCCTGCCTTTTTTTGTTAGCTAAAGTATTATTGAATTAATATTTTTAACTTTATCCGCCTTACTTCTACTTCATTAAAATAGAATGTCTTCGTTTATGCTACGTAATCTTTTTGGTTGTTTGCTTTTCAGTATTGTTTTTTTACATATCAGTTGCGAAAATAAAAAAGGGAAATTTATAAAATTAGCATCATCTGATACCCATATTACCTTTAACAATACCATCACTGAAAGTGATTCCATCAACATATTCGATTTTGCAAATGTGTACAATGGAGGCGGCGTTGGTGTTGGTGATTTTAATAGCGATGGTTTACAAGATGTATATTTTACAGGTAATATGACATCCAATAAACTGTACTTAAACAAGGGCAATATGCAGTTTGAAGATATTACTGCAACATCTAACACAACAGGAGAGGGTGTATGGAGTAGAGGAGTGGCTGTTGTTGACATCAACAATGATGGAAAACTTGACATGTATGTATGTGCAACAGCAAAAAGAGACCCACAAAAAAGAAAAAATATTTTGTATGTTAATGAAGGATTAAATGCCAACGGAATACCCGTATTTAAAAATAGAGCCGATGAATATGGTTTAGCCGATACAACGCAAAGTACCATGGCCTATTTTTTTGATTATGACAATGACAATGATCTTGACTTGTACATTGCCGTAAACCATATTGTACAAGATGAATATGCCAATACATTTAAAAAGAGAAATATAAATGGAGAGCACCCAAGCACAGGTAAATTATACCGCAATGATTATAATGCCAACCTAAAGCATGCATATTATACCGATGTATCAAAACAGGCTGGTATATTAATAGAAGGCTATACCCACGCCGCCAATATATTTGATGTAAATAATGATGGTTGGTTAGATATTTTGGAAACCAACGATTATATCTCTAACAATGTATTGTACATCAATCAACACGATGGAACTTTTAAAGATAGTGTAGCCCAATATTTTAAACATACAGCTGCCAATGCAATGGGTAGCGATGCCATTGATATTAACAATGATGGGCTCGAGGATGTAATTGAAGTGGACATGGCTGCGCAAGACAACTATCGCAAAAAAATGTTTCAAGCACCAAGCTCTTATCAAACCTATCAAAACAGTGATTTGTTTGGGTATCAATACCAGTATGTTAGAAATATGGTACAACTAAACCAAGGGCCTACCATTGGTGCACTTGATAGTATTAAACATCCCATATTTTCCGAAGTTGGTTTGTTATGCAATATTGCTGAAA
>JAAFHG010000170.1:2354-7424 GCA_013297585.1 Chitinophagales bacterium | reverse complement strand
CAATAATATTAGCTGCCAAAGCATTGGCAAAATATCTATTGAAAGTTTGCTCAGCACATTCGTATGGATAGTCTATTAAGTATGGCAAAGCCTGTACAGCCGTCCATACAGGGTTAGCAGTGTACTCAACCGTTAATGATTGATTAGTGAGTGTTTCACTTTGGTTATTTACTAGTTTATCTAATACAAAACGCTGTGTGGTATCACCTTTTATCAGCATTGGCAAGCTTTCGGTCACTAGCATTCGGTTACTTAATACAGGCAATGTATTTTCTTCGCCATCGCTAAAATTGCCAGCCGTAGCAATCACACGCCATGTTAATGGTTTATTGAACGTAAACGGTATTTGAATAGGAAATTTCACAGCACTACTTTGTCCTGCACCTACTGTAAAATATTGTGTAGGAAACATATTTTGAAACCAACCATCAACCGATACATTGGTACTTGCATCTACAAGCTCTAGCCTTACCTGACCAGTTAATTCTTTATCGCCTAGGTTAGATAATTTGGCTACAAATTCTAGGTTATCACCTTCACGTATAAAGCGTGGCGCATTGGCTTGCACCATCAAGGTTTTTTGTGTAGTAATGGTAGCGGTATTATTGCCAAAAGCGAGGTCTTTGGTATGGGCAAATGTTTGCCATTTCCATTGCGTTAAGGCTTCAGGCATGGTAAAGCTAAAGCTGTAATTGCCACTTGTATCTGCATATAACTGCGGGAAAAAGAAAGCCGTTTCGTTGAAGTTTTTGCGTGGCTGAATGGGCTTTTCTTGCTGCTTTTTTCGTTTACCTTCTTTTGTGGTAACTACTAAAGCACCATTACTAGCTTTCGAACCATATAATGCAGTTGCTTGGGCTGATTTTATAATGTCGATGAAATCTATTAATTCCATATCTATATCCTTAAACTTGAGAGCACTTACCGCCCCATCAATAATAAGAAGCAATGAATTTTCATCAGCTACACCTGTTACAGCTTTTATTCTAGCAGCTGCTTGTTCATGGTTAAAAGTTTCAGATGTTGTTGTAACTTTTGCGGTTGAAAGGGCTCTTGCTACAATACCTTCTTCCTTAGCCCCGCTCAGGCTTATTGAACGAATACGCATTCCTTTCAATTCAGAAACTTCTTCGTCTTTTACAATTTTAGGCGGACTAAATTTTGTCATTTCAGCTTTACTTGCCTGCCGCTTTTTGTTCTTTTTCAACTTCGCATTTTTGTAAAATTCCTCAGCGGCATAAATCAAAAAAGTTTGTGCATCTGTTATCAATCTGCTGTATATAAGATTGCTTTCTTTATTATAATTGTCTAAATAGTTTTCTTCCGATTCACTTGTCTCAAATCCTGCGCTACTTGTAAATTCATTTTTATACTGATTCTCTGTCCAAATTCTCGGCTGCTGCCATTCATGTTTTTTAAACTGGTCAAGGCTTGCATCGTACATACTTGTTAGCAATTCTGCCGCAACTTTTTCACCCTTATTGCCAGCAATATTTACCGTCCAAGTTTCTTTACTACCTGGCTCAGTTTTGTTTCTAAAACTTATGTAACTAATTTCTAAAGCCTTATTGCTAAATGGCACAATAATATTGTATTGGTTGGTGTACACACGGTTATTACTCACAAATGCTTCGCTGATGGCAACATTACCTCTGTCGGTTTCATCTACTTTGTAAGTGATATTGTGTAGGCCTTTTTGGTAATTGTTATATTGGTAAATAGACCTCTCTTTACCAGCTAATTTTGGTCTAGTTATTTTACTTACTACAAAAGTGTTCTCTGCCATGCTACCGCTTATAAATGCAGCAGATTCGTTTGGCTGTGCGTAGTTATTAAGCGTATAATTAAAATTGTATTGAGGGTAAGGCGTGGCATTTCTATTAAACAATTGCATGTAGCGCACATCCTTTATTGTGTTGCCATCTTTATCTGTTGTGGTAGCTTCTATTTTGAAAAAACCAGCAGTCAATTTACTATTTGGAATTTGGAATTTAGTGTTAGTTGAAGTATTGATGTTGCCTTCAAAAACAAGACTACTTACTGGCCATAGTTTCTCGTTTAATTCATCCTCATAATCATCATTAGGAAAGTTTTGTATGAAAGTGTTTTTATCCATCACAAACATATCTGCTCGCTGCCATAAACGCTTACGTATTAAGCGTTGTGGTGTTTGTATAGCGTAAATTTTTACGCTCACATTAGCAGGTTCAGTTTCACCATTCATATTTTTGGCGGTAATGGTTATTTGTTTAAGGCTATCAGCTTCTGCCAATTTGGGTGCTGAAATATTTAGTTGTAAACGTTTATAACCAACTGATACTTGCTTGTTAGCACTTCTAGTTTCGCCATTAATATCAGTCACATCAGCCGAAACCGTAAAATCAAAAATCGGTTCAGTGGCTGCTTCTACTTTTTCATCTGGCGAGGCTTTAAAAGTGATGGTGAACTTACCCTCAGCATTGGTTACAATGTCGCCACTAGCTATCTGCGCGTTACCACTGTATGGTCTGCTGCCGTTGCGCCATATCCAATCGTACACAAACCTTGCTTTACGCTCTACGTTAAACTTTACTTTAGCACCATCAACCACGTTACCTGCATATGCTTTTGCAAAGCCTGTAATAGTAATAGAATCATTTACACGATACGTACCTTTTACAGGTTCAAATTCTACATAAAACTTAGGGCGTTTGTATTCTTCTACCAAGAAGATTGCTCTGCTATTATCAAAGTCATCAGCATCTATGGTAAACTCGCCAGTTAGTGCATTTTGTGGCAGCATAAACTTGCCAGCAAATGACCCGTAAGCATTGGTTTTTAGATACAGCGAATCGATGTTTTTATTATTGGCATCTTGCAAATACAATAACACAGAATCTCTATTGGCTAGTACTTTAGGTTGCTTGGTTTTAAAATCTTTGGTAATGGTAATGCCTTTAAAATAGACCGCTTGTCCGGGGCGATAAATACTTCTATCAGTAAAAAAATACACTTTGGTTTTGTCTTCTTCGTATTCAGCAATCTCATCTTTATCATAATCTTCATCGTCATCATCGCCATTGCTTCTAGACTTGTAAACGTATTCGCTAGATTCAAGTTTTAAATGATCATTTTTAGTAGTAAAATCAAATTGGTAATTACCATAATTATCTTTAGGTACAAAATTGAAATAACCATTTTTGTTACTGATTTTAGTGGCTACAATTGTGGTTTCAGTTTTTTTTATGGTATTGTTCCATTCGCTTTTAGTGATGGTCACTTTTACATTTGTCAAAGGCTTACCATTATCTCTATGTATCACAAAATAATCGTTACCATTTTTTATGTAGCTGATGTTAGAAATATGCAGTAGCTGCTTGCTCATTTTATGTAGCGTATCTATGAAGCCCGCACCACTACTAGTTAGTAGTACATATTCACCTGTAGGCAAGGCATCAATTTTAACTTCTACACTATGTTGCTGATAGTCGTTAGTAGTAGGTAATGGCTGCGCAAATGTTGCAAGAAAAGGCATTGCAGCGAGTTCATCAAAATCTTGGTATTTCCAGTTGTCTATTACTTCTGATTTTTTTGGCAACTTAACGACACGTACAAAAAGTGTATCTATATTTTTAAAACTTACGAATGCCCTAAACGGTTTGTTAGGCACATTGACGTCTTCTGTTTGTGTAGTAATCGACTTTTGTAAAATTTGCTGTTGTAAGTTTTTCAAGTTACTTACACCTTCATCATCTTGTTGGTATTTCACCAATGCTTCGCTAATAATTTGCATCGCTTTTACTTTAGCAAAGCGTTGTGTGGTATCGCCAAAAGGTTGGTAAGTATTTGCTTTATTAGCATAATAATTTGCTTGTAAATAATAGGCTTGCGCAACTTGCGTTACAGGTATTGTTTTTAAAAAATTTAATGCTTGTAAGTAAGCCGTTGCTTTATCACCAATCAAATGTTGGTATACCCATTCTATTCGTTCTATATCAACATTTATCAAGGCATTTTTATCGGCATCATCTTGATGAAATTGCAATAATTGCTGAAATAAGTGTAAGCTTTTTAGTAAATGCGAAGCCGTATCGGTAGATGTAAATATGGCTTTTGTAAATTTAGTATAATCACTTAAAGCACTAATATCCTTCAACTCAAAGGCATAGGTAGGTTTGGTTAAATAGTAATCACCTGTTTTAAAATAATCAAGCGCCTCGTGTGCTAATAAATCAAACAAAGTTGGCCTTAAGTACCTAGCATTACCTTTTGAAATAATAGCGTCATAATCACTTATAGCTACCTGCTGCAATGCTTTTACATTAGCAATACTTTTAGTAAAATTATCACTAATGGCAGCCCCCAAATTATCAGCATTCCAAGTTTCAATATCACTGTTTACAAAACCTATTGTTTTGCTTCTGTTGTAAACTTGCCATCTATTGATATTGTAATACTGTAAATATCTAGAGGCAAGCAAACTGTATAAAATGCTTTTTGCGGCTTCGTTGTTGGTAGTTGCTATTTCTGCTTCTAATAAATGAATGGCGTTGTTGGGCTTGTTATTAAATACTGCGTCTTCTAAACTAATACGATAAATTAAACACTTAATTAACTGTAACTCGTCTTGCTTTGCTTTAGCAATGATATATAATTTATTTAATTTTTCTAAAGCCGCCTTAGGCTGATTTTTGGCCAAAACCAATGTATCTATCTCAAGCCACTCCTTAGTTGTATTTGGTGGTTTTTGTTGGGCTATTGTAATAGAAAAAGCTAGAATAGATAGCAATAAGCCAAGCAGAAAACGTAGTTGCATGAATCACCAATTTTAGAGTAAAATAAACTGTTTACACCAAAGAAGATGCAAGCTGCTAAAAAATTACATATTACTTATAAATAAAACAATACAAGCCATGTTTTTAAATTAAAGGCAATTAGTTACAGATCTAGTATTCGCACAGGGCTAACCTACAAAAACATATAACTATTAAATATTGCAACTATGCAAAATTCTTGTATCTTAAGCACCTTTAAGTGTTACAAAACCTTTTTTATGGGCTTGTTTAAAGCCTCCTACTTAAACATTGGTGG
>JAAFHG010000170.1:0-2344 GCA_013297585.1 Chitinophagales bacterium | reverse complement strand
CAGCACTTAAAATAGTTGCCTCATCGTATAATTTACCAATGAATGTAATGCTAGTAGGCGTGTTAAAACGTTTGTCAAAACCCGTAGGCATTACCACCACAGGATGGCCAGTTAAGTTGGTAATTGCAGTTTGATTGCCACTGCCTCTTGTAGGGCAAATAATCACATCAAACTGATTAACCACTTCGTTTACTTTTTTCATTAATAAATAGCGATGTCTGTTTGCATTGATATATTCAACTGCAGGTATAAAACGTGCGACACGAAAGCTATTTGGCCAATCATATTTACCTTGTGCTGTCATTTCATCATCTATATTATTTCTTGTAAAATCATCAAAAGCGGCAGCACATTCTGCGCTAATAACTACATCCATTACATTAAAATTGTACACACCGCTATCAGGAAAATTTATCGGCACTAACTGCACACCCATTTTCTTAAACTCATTCAAAACCTTCCATTCGTTACGGCTTGTATCGGTTATTTTATCATAATAGTTTTTGGCATAAGCCACTTTCATTTTCTTAATGTCGGTTGTAGTTTTGTAATTAAATGGCTTGTTTACAGCGCAGGCATCTTTATTATCTGTACCGTGTAAATAAGCAAATACAACAGCCGCATCTTCTGCATTTCTGCATATTGGGCCTGCTTTGTCAAGGCTCCAACTTAATGTCATAGCACCGCTTCTACTAACGCTGCCAAAGGTTGGTCGTAAGCCAGTAGCACCACAAGTAGATGATGGTGAAACAATGCTGCCCCAAGTTTCGGTACCAATAGCAAATGGCACTAAACCAGCCACCGTTGCAGATGCTGAACCTGCTGAAGAACCCGAAGAACCAAAGCGCAAATTCCAAGGGTTTTTCGTTTGTCCACCAAACCATCTATCGCCTTGAGCCAATGCACCTAATGTTAATTTTGCAACCAAAACGGCACCAGCATTTTTAAGTTGCGCGTACACAAATGCATCTTCATCTATCACTTGATTTTTGTAAGGTGCAGCACCCCAAGTTGTTTTATAGCCTTTTACCGCAAACAAATCTTTTAACCCATAAGGAATACCTTGCAAGGGGCTTTTGTAAATACCTTTTGCCAAAGCCATATCTGCCTGCTTAGCCTGTAATAAAGCAGTGTCTTCAGTAATAGTAATAATACATTGTAATGAGTCGCCGTATTTTTTTAAGCGCTCTATAAAAAACTTCGTCAATTCTACCGAGCTAATTTTTTTGCTTTTAATCAGCGAAGCCAATTGTAAAATATTGTAAAAAGCCAAGTCGTTTTTACTGGCTGGCATTTGTACGTTGGTAGGGATATTCCAATTGATAGACTCTTGTTTAGTTGCAAAAGTCATACCTGGCAAAACTGGGCTTTGCCATAAACTCATTGGTACACTGTTGTTGAGAGATAGCCTATGTTGTAGTTTATAATTGTCTAGATTTTCTTTTACGCCTTCGTATAGTGTATCAATTTCTTTTTGGGTAAAATTGATATCTATAATTTTTGCAGCACTTTTTAAGTCTTGCTTAGTAATGGTGTCTTGTGCAAATGATTGGATGCTTATGCACAAAGCGATGGGTAATAGTATTTTTCTCATAATGCCTAAAGTAGGCATTAAAAATGTAAAAATTTAATTGTAGAATGTAATGCTGTAAAAATTATTTAAGTGGCAAACAAACAACAGAACTAGCGAATATCTATTATTGGGGCTTATTTGCAGGTGTAGATTCATCATCAAAAACAGGTACAACTATTGTGTTGGTGTCTTTGTTTTTTGGTGCACGAATAGAAGCTTTGTTTTCAAACTCAACTTCTTTAATCCAAACGGCATAATTATTAGGATAAATATTGCTGCCTTTGTGCAAAGCATAGGCTCTTGTAAAGGCAGCACCAAAATACAAAATGGCTGAAGAATAATACACCCAAAGTAGAATGATAATCATAGAACCTGCTGCACCATAACTATTACTTATGTGACTTTTGCCTAAGTAAAAGCCAATGCCAAATTTACCTAACATAAATAAAACAGCCGTGGTAACTGCACCTACAATTACATCTCGCCATTTAATACGTGCATCGGGTAAAACTTTAAAAATAATGGCAAATAGTAAAGTGATGGTGACGAATGTAATAAGCAAATTGATAATATAAACGACATAAACAGCTAGCCGAGGTAGTAATTTTAGCAATTGTGCGCCTACCATATCTAATACAGAATTTACAATTAGCGATACCAGTAAAATAAAACCAAGACTAATAACCATTGAAAAACTGAGAACTCGGTTGATAATCAACTTTAGCCACCCTTTCTTAGGTTTTGCTTTTAAACGCCATATTTGATTGATAG
>JAAFHG010000461.1:2063-3195 GCA_013297585.1 Chitinophagales bacterium | reverse complement strand
CCAAAACCCAATAAGGTATTTCTTCATGGGCAAGCGAAATTATTACACAACAATGTAGCATAAAAATAGCAAGATTGCCTGCTATTTATTTTACTTTTAACTGTAAGAAATTGTTAAACACTACTGCCACGAGTATTGATGATACTAGCAAATGTGCAGGTTGTGCCGCAGGCGGAAAATTTACATACACCAATACAATACCTACTATAATTTCCAACAGTATTACGCCAATGGTATTTTTAAAACGTACTGCTGTTTTAAAAACCGTTCTTGATTGCAAGTAAGCATAAATGGCAAGGGCAACAATTACTAAGGAAAAGCTTCTATGAATGTAGAAATAAAGATTTAATTGTTCTACCCAGCCACTACGATTTAAGTAGTTTAAATGTTCCGCTATCGTATCTATTTGGGTACGCACATTAGTGCCAAGTACTATTTGTACAAATATTAATAGTAACAATACTAGGTTAAGATTGACTATTTTTTTAGTAGTGAAAACAAGGCGCTTGCCTTTTACCAAAAACATAATATACAAGCATAAAAATACCATAGCCAATGCACCAAACATGTGAAGTGATATTTTAAGAGCGGCTAGGTTGCTATCAACTACTGTTTTACCAAGCCAAGCTTGAAATCCTGTTAACAGAATTAGGCCAAAACTCAATAGCGCAATGCTTTTTTGCTGACGCCAATACCACAAGCTCCAAACAAATTGTACCAATATGAATATGCCCAACAATGCGCCTAATAAACGATTGATGTACTCAATCCAAGTATTTAATACATTGAATACCGAATAATTATGTTTCTCATATTGCTTCCAATTAGTAGGGTTAAATGTTGGGCCACTTACAAACTTTTCTTGAGCGTATTTTAAGCTGTCGTTGTAAATAATAAACTGCCCTTTTTTATAAGCATGGTTGGGCTGAAACATGACTTCTTTAACATCGGTAGGCGGTATGGCTTTGCCGAAACATGTAGGCCAGTCTGGGCAGCCCATACCGCTTTGTGTAGTGCGTACAACGCTACCTGCAATAATTACCAAAAACACATTTACCAGTACAAACCATAGATATATTCTAAAACTTCGTGAAGTTGTCATTGCCATACAATTAAGGCGGCAAAGTTAGGT
>JAAFHG010000461.1:0-2053 GCA_013297585.1 Chitinophagales bacterium | reverse complement strand
AATAAGCATGATTTATGGATCGCTGTTAAAACAAACGGCGTTTTGTTCTCCTTTGAAAAGAACAAAACGCCGTTTGCGAGCTGCTATTTTAATTTAGCTATTCTTCTATTTTTTCGTATTCACCTTGCAATGCGTACCAGCCAAAAATCATTAACCCAATAGCTATTGGAATAAATATGGCGATAAAAACACCCCATTGAATTTTTGTATCAATAACGGGTTTCTTTTCCATTTCGTGCCAGGCTGTAACTACTAAATAGTATAAACTTATAGGGCCAAGTAATAGCCAAACGATGCCGAGATATTTTTTAATTGCGTTCATAATAATTTGTGATTGAAATGATTAGAATGATTACATGATTGGTTAAGAATATTATTGATGCTTTTACATTGAGCAATATCATTGAATATCATTTTAATCATGAGAATCAGCGGTTACTTTTTTGTTACTTATATAAACCGCACCAATTACCAAACATACTGTTGCTACAATAATTGGGTATGCCAAACCTGCCAACTTATCATTCGTATAAATGGTAGTTAATAGCGTAGCAATAAATGGTGTTAAACCACCAAATACACCGTTACCAATGTGGTAAGGCAAACTCATAGATGTGTAGCGAATTTTTGTAGGGAACATTTCAACCAAAAAGGCTGCAATAGGGCCGTACACCATCGTTACATATACAATCATAATGAATACTAAGCCTATCATCTTCCAATAGCTACTAGTGCCTAAGGTTTTGACTGTAGTTAAAGCAACAGGTGATTTTAAGTTAAGCGTAGCTACATCACTTGAATCTCTTACCGTTTTAGTAATAGTAGTGCCATCATCGTAGTAGTTTGTGGTTTTAATCACTTTTACAAATTCTTTACTGTCTTTTACAGGGTAAGAAATGGATTCTACTTTTTTACTTTCAACTACTTCTACTTTATTATTCTCATCACTTAGTTGTAGCAAGCCTGAAAACAAAGGCTTATATGTAACAACTGCTAGTAACATACCTACTAGCATAATCCATTTTCTGCCTATTTTATCGCTCCACCCACCAAACAGTACAAAGCCTGGTGTAGCAAATACAATGGCCCAAATCAATATGGTTCTGCTTTGTTCAAAGTCTACCTTACATACATTTTCTATAAAGCTCTGTGCGTAAAACTGCCCTGTGTACCACACTACACCTTGCCCCATTGTAGCGCCAAACAATGCTAGCAGTACCATCTTTAAGTTTTGCTTTTTGCCAAAGCTTTCTTTTAAAGGATTGGTAGAGGTTTTGCCTTCGGCTTTCATTTTACTAAACAATGGGCTTTCGCTCATTTTTAAGCGTATGTAAATAGACAAACCGACCAATGCAATAGACACCCAAAAAGGAACACGCCAGCCCCAATCGTTAAACGTATCAATGCCTAAAGATTTACGCGTTAATAATATTACACCAAGCGACACAAACAAACCCAATGTGGCTGTGGTTTGTATCCAACTGGTAAAATAGCCACGTCTGTTAGCAGGCGAATGTTCGGCTACATAGGTAGCAGCACCGCCATATTCACCACCAAGCGCCAAGCCTTGAATTAAGCGTAACAACAACACCAAAATAGGTGCGGCATAACCAATTTTAGAGAAGGATGGTATTAAACCAATGGCAAATGTAGAGCCACCCATTAATACAAGTGTTAATAGAAAGGTGTACTTTCTGCCTACAATATCGCCTAATCTACCAAATACCAATGCACCAAAAGGCCTCACAATAAAGCCAGCGGCAAATGTGGCTAGTGTACTAAGTAAAGCTGCTGTAGGATTGGTAGAAGGAAAAAATTGCGCTGCAATAATAGGTGCAAGGCTACCAAAAATGTAAAAATCGTACCACTCTATCAGCGTACCCATTGACGATGCCATGATTACTTTTCGGATGGCACTTTTGTTTAATTCCATAAGGCGTTAGTTAAAATCGTTTTTAGGCTTGGAAAATAGTAAATTATCCATTACAAACCGTGCTGCCCTGTCATGTATTGAGCATTAATTGCTAATAAATTCATTTTTATTTATTCTCTC
>JAAFHG010000153.1 GCA_013297585.1 Chitinophagales bacterium | reverse complement strand
CCAGCTAATAAAGTACCATCAGCATTTACAGTAGCAATACCGCCTTTATAATCTGGTGGAAATACAAATACCAAACGTTGCTTTTTAGTAGTAAGGTTTACAGCAAAAACACTGTCTTTTATTTGATAAAAAGCTTCGTTTAATTGAGGGCTTACAATCTCACCATTCATAGGTGCAGTGCAATTAGTTAGTGCTTCAGCCTTTAAGGTTTTCATATCAAGCAAGTACAACTGTTTGTTCTTTGTACTGGTATTACCAGCTTGTTGTCTTATTCTTTCCGATTCTTCAGCAGTTGTTTGGTTACTGCTATTGTAATACACCATCTTACCATTTACAAAGGGATTATTGTGAAAGTAAAAACTCATATTACTACCTAATGTTCTTGTAATACGCACTACTTTATGGTGTGTTGTAGCATCAATCCACTCTAAAGGCATTTGCTTTTGAGCGCCAGTTTCAAGTATCGGCTGCGCGAATAATAATGTAGCATGACATGTTAACGCAACACTAAGACCAACAATATATTTATTCATACAAGCAAGTTTTCCATCGTTATTAATCACTAATTACCATCAGGTTTTACCACCGTACTTTTAGAGCTTTCGTACCAATGCCATGTAGTCAATGCATCAGGTTTTGAAGGATTAAAAGTGGTGGTAGTATCAACTAAATAATTAGCTAAACCAAGCTTGTTTTGTTTGATGCCTTCAACAATGCATTTGGCTAATTCATAGGCACCATAAGGGTTAAAGTGCGTATTATCTGCTAGTGGTTTATCTTGACCTGGGTAGCTATTTGCAGGATAATGCACAAATGCCTTTTTCGATTCATTTGGCCCTAAGGCTTCGTAGAAGGTAGTACTCATTACATTTAAGTCTATTAAAGCAACGCCTTCATCTGCCGCAGCTTTGCGAGCAGCAGCAGGATAATCACCTAAGCTATTGATGTTTTTACCAGTGCTATCAAAATTTCTTCTTGCGGTAGATGTAACCACCACAGGTATGGCACCTTTCTTTTTGGCTTCGCTAATGTATAGCTTCAAGCGCTCAGTGTAAGACTTCCAAGCGCCATCGTTAGGGCCTTTTTCTTTTTGATCATTATGCCCAAATTCTATAAACAAATAATCACCAGGCTTAATAACACTTAATACTTTTTCTAATCTTTTACTACCTAAAAAGCTACCTAGCGTTAAGCCAGATTCTGCATGGTTTGCAATAGAAACACCAGGTTTAAAAAAGTTAGGAATCATTTGCCCCCAAGCAGCCCAAGGCTCATCATCTTGATTTACAACTGTAGAGTTACCTGCTAAATAAACCGTAACTGCATCTGTAACTTTGGTTATTTCCATGGCAGCAATTGCAGGCTTGGTATTATTAAACTCAAAAGTGAGTTTATCATCCCAATCTAGTTTTGTCAATTCTCTCTCTTTAAGGCTTACCTTTTGCGAAGTATTTATTTGTCTGTCTTTACGATTAATGGTAAAGGTTTTTGTAACAAACTCACCAGGCTTTGTTACGATGTTTTCAAGCATCAAACGGCGAGACTCTGCTTTAACAGTAGTGGCTGTTGCTGCATTTAGGTCGCCAAAAGTGATGGTGATATTATAACTGCCTTCGGGCACATTTACCGAAAAATAAAATGGCTTTTCGCTTGTTATTAAATCACAGGTTAAAGCATTTTTTCCTTTTCTTTCTACTGATGTTACTGTGCTTCCTAAATCGAACCCAAAACCATTTTCAGCCGAATAAATATCTGTAGGTAATACTTGCTTGTAGCCTTTAGCTATTTTACCATTACCAAAATCAAATTTTAAATTTTGAGCTTCTGCGATATTTGAACTCACTATAAATAAGGCTGTAAAGGCAAAACATTGCAGCATCGTTTTTTTCATACCTAGAAAAATATTAAGTAGCATTAAGCAATAAATAAACTAAGAATTATAAGCAGCAATTTAGCATTGTTCACGTCGTTTTCATCCTGTACTATCCTGCAAAAAAGGCAACCATTATATAAACGGTTGCCTTTAGGTTTTAAACTATTTTCTTTAACTATTTACCAAAAACTATTTACCATTTAAATGGCAAATAATATTCTTTACGCATCAACTTAGCCCTTACGGTAGCTGCTGCGGGATTACCTTCTTTTAAAAGTTTATTGTAAATTTTATCAGCTATAAAACTTGGGTCGTCTCTTCTTAAGGCAACACGTAATAAATCTGGCCAACGATAACCTTCGTATGCTAGTTCTAAAGCCCCTTCATTGATAATTGAATTTTCCATATCTATCACACTTAGTGTATCACTTAAAGGCGTTCTATTTAGTCTTGCCCTAGATCTTATACCATTGTGTCTATGCCAATCGCCTCTAAACCTAGGAAAGTCGCCATTACGTGCATCGAAATTATATGGCGCCGGATAGCTCAATGTATTTTGAAGATTGGTAACATCTCTACCTGATGCTGAACTGGTATCGAATACCGCTTGAATACCATTATTTACAAACGCATAAGCAAGCTTGGTTCTACCATCACGATTGGCTGCTTCTGCAAAATGTAAGTGTACCGCAGCAGCTCTGTTTAAAAACCACTGACCATTTTTTAATAGTGGATTAGTAGGTAGCAATGAACTCTCATTGAGGTAGTTGTACAAATACTTCATAATTACAGGCTGACCACTAATGGTTTTATAAGTCATCCCACCACGTGCATCGTACGGAAAACCATTAGATTGTAATTGTGAATTCCAATTTAAAATGGCTTGCTGTGATGGTTTCAATAAATATTTACCACCATTATTAGAGAATAATTCTACAAATGGATTTACAGGTGCGAAGTTGGCATTAAATGGTAAAACCCACATCATTTCCCAGTTCCAAATTGCGTCTTGACCACGTGCAAACATTGAGCGCCAACCTTGTGAATTATTGTCAACGATAGAGTTAATATCGTTTTCCTTAAACCTAATGTAACCAACCGCTAAATCGTTATTGGTAACTACTTCAGCATATCTAACTTTAAAGTTATTATAAAAGGCTTCTGATTGATAAGCTAAGAAATAACCTGAACCTTCCATTAATGCACGATAATATGTAGCTGCCGCCGTGTAATTACCTTTCCATAAATTTAAATCTCCTAGCAAAGCATTTTTTTCAATAAAAAAACGTTGTGTTAAGCTACCATCTACTGTAGTTATTAACGATGTACCAGGAGCGTACGGCAGTTTGTATGGCAATGCATTTGTAAATGTAATTAGTGAATCTAGTAATTGATCAAATGGCAGCATTGGATACTTTGTAGCGTCTCTTACTACATCTATATTTTCTAAAGCATCAGTAACATAAGGTATAGTACCATAATGAATACCCAATTGCAAATACAACCAAGAACGAATAGCACCGATATCTGAATAGCGTTGCTGATATTCTGACAATTTAAACTTATTGTCCTTCAACATAATGTCGAAGTTTTTAAGTACATCGTTACAATTGTTTATTAAAGAGTAGAAATCTTTTGGGTTTATATACGGATTGGCTTCTGTGGTACTATGTGTACTTACGGCTCTTAAATCTGCATCTGCATTGTCTGTTACTTGCATTAAATCTGCTCGTAGCTCATTTAAAATAACGTATTGCTTTGCAAGACCCATAAATTTGCCATACACACCTATTACAGCTGCATCTGCATCAAATACATTACGGTACACTTGTGAGGCAACCAAAGATGTCTCTGGATTTTTATCAAGCGTTTTATTACAAGACACAGCCATTACACCAAAAAGCAGTGCAACAGACAGGCCTTTCAGGGATTTTATTGAAACGATTTTCATATACTTAGTTAAATACTTTTAATGAATTACAAACCAATACGCAAGCCAGTTACAAACGATTTAAACTGCGGCTCTAAACCAATATCAATACCACGCGCAAATACTGTTTCAGATGAATAAAATTCTGGATCGAAACCTAAGTACTTAGTAAAGGTTAATAAGTTATTGCCAGTTACATACAGTGTTACATAACGTAAGGCTTTGCCAGTTTTTATAGGTAGCTGGTAGCTAGCTGTAATTGTTTTTAAACGCAAGTAAGAACCATCTTCAATCCATCTATCAGAAAAACTACTATTGCCCATTGGGTCGCCGTAGCTAACCCTTGGTGTGTTAGTAACTTGCCCTGGTACTCGCCATCTATTTACAACACTTTCAAGTTGGTTTTCGGTGGTAGATTGGGCTTCTAATGCAGCTCTTACGCCATTGTATACGCTATTGCCTTTACTAAAGGTAAACATGGCACTAATTGATAAACGCTTCCAAACAATACTTGTATTAAAACCTCCTACAAAATCTGGTGTAGGGTTACCAAGCAATTGTCTATCCCTATCATCAATTACTTTATCGCCATTTACATCTATAAACCTAACATCGCCACCTCTGTACAATGCGTACGTACCATCGGTTTGTAACTTAGTTAAGCCATCGGTTGCTGCTTGCGCATCTGTAGTGTACACACCATTGGTTTTATAACCATAAAAACTACTTACTGGTGCACCTACTGCAGTAAGCAGTGTTGCGCCACCATAATTAGTAATGGTACTATTTTCTGGCAAAGCAGTAATTGTATTTTTATAGGTTGTTACAGTTACACCAATATCCCATTTAAACGATTTGTTATTAATAACTCTGGTATTTAAACTAAAATCTGCACCTGTAGTTTTCATAGCACCCGTATTGGTAATAGCGTATACATAGCCCGATGCAACAGGTAACGGCTCAAACGAAAGCATATTATCTGTTTTGTTGGTAAATACATCTACACTAAAACTAATGCGCTCATTAAATAATGCTACATCTAGCCCTAAGTTCGATTTTGTATTTGTTTCCCACTGCAAATATGGGTTAGCAACATTGGCTCTTACCAAACCTTGTACCCCTAATAAATTTTGTGAAACGTACGATTGCTTAGCTGTATAATTACCAATATCATCGTTACCAGTTTTACTAATAGTTGCTCTTAATTTCAACATATCAACAAACTTAAGTTTAGACATAAATTTCTCTGAAGATACCAACCAAGAAGCACCTAGTGATGGCATTACAGCATAACTGCGATTACCAATTTTTAAAGCATTAGGCACATTACTTCCAAATCTTGAAGAAGCATCTATAGCCATATTGTATGTAAAAAAATACTTATTTTTAAGTGCGTAATCTACGCTCAAGTAAGTATTTATCCAGCCGTATCTTCCAATACCACCACCCACTCTACGCAATGTATTGGCACCAGTACCTACACTAATAAAATCATCAGTTGCCGAGTTAGCACCTGTAGCAAAATCTTGCTCATTTTTACTATCCATATACCTTAGTCCTAACCGTGTACTTAACACATGTACACGGTTAAAACTTCTAGAATAATCTAAATAGGTATCGTTGTAAAGGCTGTATATTTTTTTGGCTTGACCACCAAGTCTACTATCAATTACTGCATTACCTAGAGAATCGTTTGATACACCTTTACGTGGTACAAAATATTGCTCACGTACCTGATCTACAGTAGTTCCTATAAGGCTACCAATAGTTAAATAACGTGTTATATTGTATTTTAAAGCTATTGAACCAAAAAAACGATATACTTTATTAGTACCAATCATGTTTTGTGCAATAGCTGTAGGATTACCAACACCAAGTGTGTCGGTATCGGATAAGTTTGGTGAAACCAAACCATTATCTGCTATTACATTTCTATTTACAAATGGTGCTTTTGTTAAGGCCAAATAAATAGGATTGGTTTTTAAAGCCATGCCCTGATCTCGTAAACTTTGCTCAAAAAAGCTAAACGTAAGACTTGTGGTAGCTGTTAAACGTCTGCTAAGGTTTAAATCGGCATTTAAACGGATGTTGTATTTTTTAAGGCTAGAGCCTCTAGTAACACTTGGATTGCTCATGTAACCCATTGATAGTACATACTTAGCAATATTATCGCCACCAGATACTTTTACATAATAGTTGCTATTGCTGCTATTTGCAAAAGCTTCGTCTTGCCAGTTTGTTTCGTTATGATATCTGTAATAATTAGGGTTAGCACTGCTTGTATCGTCGCTAATGTATGGCTGTGCTAGTATTTGTCCATTACTCCATCCACGAGATTTTAAAACATCTGTAAGGTAAGTACGATAATCGCCTGCTTTCATTACAGGCAAATATTTAGGTGCATAATTTACACCTGTATACACACCAGCATCTATACGCGTAGCTAATTGTTGGGCATGTGCTGTTGTAATAATTATTACACCATTAGCACCTTTAGTACCATAAGTTGATGCACCATCTTTTATTACAGTTATATTTTCAATATCCCTCATATCTATATTTGCAAATGCATTGGTGTAATGATTAGCTAATAAAGATGATCCGTAATCGTTATAATCGTAAATCATTCCATCAACTACAACAAGTGGTTGATTGGTGGCGTATAAAGAATTGTAACCACGTATATTTAAATAAGCACCTGCACCAGGTGTACCAGATCGCATTGTTGGCGTTAAGCCAGCCACTTTACCTTGCAAGTAACCGTCAGCAGTTTCTATACTTCTTGCCCAATTATCTGTTGTATTTACCGAAGCAATTGCATTTACGGTCTGGTTTTTAGGTTTAGCACCGTATGGCAAATTAGCAATATCGTATATAGAGTTGTATGTATCTTCAAACAAGGCTGTACTAATATCTTTTTTACCTCGTAGCGCTACTTCTTTTGTTTGAAATCCTTCGCCGCCTATAAACAGGGTTACGTTGTAATTTGGCACTTTTATGGTAAACTTGCCATTATCATCGGTTAAAGCCGCCGAAAAATCTGGTATAGATACATTAATTGCTGCAAGTGGCTTACCTGTAATAGCATCTTTAACTACACCAGCTGCGGTAGGCCCTGTAATTACTTTATTCTTATTTAAATCTAGCTTTACACCATTAGCTGCAGCTTTATTAATATCGGCAGGCTTAGGCAAAGCAGCTGGTTTTTGAGGCTGCTGTGCCATTACTAGCGTACAAGTAAGTACAGCAAAGCTTGTAATAACGCAACGGTTTAGTATTTTAATTTGCATTTGCATGAAGAGTTCTTAGTTAAAAACAAATATGATGGTATATATAATAGTTAAAAGGCTGGCACAAGTTTTATATAGTCTAGCGTTATTGAATTAATACCGCTTGCCGTAGACGATGTGGTTGGTCCAAGTACAAATAAGCTAAGCGTATTTCTAAAAGATGTAATATCAAATTGCCCCAAAGGCACTTCACTATAATCTCTAAAGGCAATAGTTTTAGTAAATGATGCAGGCATAGATGGGTTGCTACTACTATCTATGGCCAACCGCTGTGCCCAAAGTGGGGTCGTTTGTACATCGTTAACAGCTACCCACACTGCGTTGTAGCGCATTGAAGGAATACTGCGTAACCGATAATGGATAAAATAATTTGCAAAACCATAATTCTGCATTAATATATCTTTAAAAGTAACACCATTATTAGGATTCACCCGAATTCTATAAAATGTATTAGCACCTCTATCGGTAGTGGCAAAGCTTGTAGGTGTTTCGCCTTCAATAATAATTGGCGGAAATTTGTTAGTTAATGTAAAATTTACCTCGCTCATTACATGTACAAAGCCGTTGCTTGTTTTGTACGATGCAACAATCTTGGATTTATCAATAGGCACTTTAACACCAAATGTAGATAGTAAAGTATCTGGTAATTGTGCAGCACTGTAAGCGCCTTTTACGGCTAAATCTTTAATTAAATGGTACGATGCTAAGTTTTTGGTACTATCAGCATTGTTAGTAGCAGTTTTAAACCAAGGGCTTAGTTTATTATACTCTGTAGTAAAAGCATTGTCGCTAAGTACAAATAAGGTATATTCTTTAGTTTCGTCGGCTATATTTTGTACTCTATCTAAAAAGCTATTTCTTTCAAATTTTGCGTTTGTTGAATCCCAAATGGGTGCGCCAGTTGTTGGATTAGCGCCAATTTGCGTTGCTTTAGTAGAATCGAAAAAGGTGTAATTAAGTGCTGTAACCGATGATTTAAACAATGGGTATGCGGTACTATTGTTTACAAACTCCCAAATATTATCTACACGCGGTATAAACTTATCTATCACATGATACACGCCATTTGCTGCATATAGGTTGGCTGTACTAATAGTTGCAGAATCGAAAGTTGTACCCACAAATACGTTATATTTACCATTAA
>JAAFHG010000532.1 GCA_013297585.1 Chitinophagales bacterium | reverse complement strand
AAAAACTTGTTCATTTGGTTTTGCAGTAAAATGCCTGTGAGCTTTGTTTTTAAATTGCTAAACAGTGTCGATTGCTTTTGTGCATAATCGGCTTTATTGCTTTGTAGCAAGGGCATTATTTGTGCTTTTGCAGCTAAAAAAGTATTGATAGCATTGGTAACTTTTGGTGTTTGTTCAGCAGTTAAACCAAGGCTTGGCGTTAGCTTACTCATAATACCTGTGGTTAATTTATTAGCATCTATACCAGCAGCACCAGCTACTGCTTTTGCCTTATCTAAAATGCCGCCTATTTGTGCTTGCGTTGTAGAAACAGACAACAAAATAGTACTAGCAAGAATCAATTTTTTCATATAATGATATTTTTAAGAGTTTGTCCGCAGATTACACAAATTTCCGCAGATATATTAATATTTATATTTTTTATTAATCATCGATAACTGTCGGAGATATTTTTTCCCGCAAATCAATCAGAACCCATAGCTAACGGGTTAAAAGATATTTCTTATTCCCCTTTGTACGTCAATCAGCGACATCTGCGAGAAACATTTTATTATAATTTAAAAAGACTATCAACAAATTCGTGTTTGTCAAATACCAATAAGTCATCTATTTTTTCGCCAACACCTATAAACTTCACAGGTATTTTAAATTGATTGGCAATTGCCAATACCACACCACCTTTTGCCGTGCCATCTAATTTAGTAATGGTAAGCGAAGTAACATCTGTTGCTGCTGTAAAATGCCTTGCTTGTTCTATAGCATTTTGCCCAGTAGAACCATCCAAAACTAACATTACTTCGTTAGGTGCAGTAGGTAATACTTTTTTAATCACACGTTTTATCTTGGTCAATTCGTCCATTAAGTAAGCCTTGTTGTGCAATCTACCTGCGGTATCTATAATTACAATATCACTACCTTTTGCCACAGCACTAGTTACGGTATCGAAAGCCACTGCGCTGGGATCGCTACCCATCGCTTGCTTTACAATAGGCACACCTACCCTTTCGCTCCAAATGGTCAATTGATCTACAGCCGCTGCTCTAAATGTATCGGCTGCACCTAATATTACATTATGTCCAGCTTTTTTATAATTGTAGGCTAGCTTACCAATAGTGGTGGTTTTACCCACACCATTTACACCCACTACTAATATTACATAAGGTTTTTGCCCTTCAGGAATTTCAAAATTTTTGTACGAAGTATTATCTGCATCTACTAAAACCGCTTCAATTTCTTGTTGCAAAATACTGTTCAGTTCGCTAGTACTTACATATTTATCTTTGGCTACTCTAGCTTCAATACGTTTAATAATGGCGATGGTAGTTTCAATACCTACATCTGCACCTACCAATGCTTCTTCAAGGTTATCCAATACTTCTTCATCTATAGAAGCCTTACCAGCAATAGCTTTGGTAATTTTGGCAAAAAAACCTTCTTTGGTTTTCTGCAATCCTTCATCTAAGCTTTCTTTTTCTTTTTTGCCAAATAATTTATCGAAGAAGCCCATATATGCGTAGTTTTTTAAGATGCAATGTTGCGTACGAAAGTAATTAAAGTTTTAAGATTGGTGTTGTGCATTTGTAGACAGTTTATTAACGATAGCGTTTGTAATCATATCTGCATGAATTCTCGAGTTTTCTATAAACCATTTATGCGTGTTCATACCGCCACAAACCACACCTGCCAAGTAAATATTGGGCTGATTTGTTTCCATGGTTTCTGCATTATACTCAGGTTGTTTCATTTCGTCATTGCTTAGTGACACACCTAAGTTTTCAAGTACGGTAAAGTTGGGTTTGTAACCTGTCATAGCCATTACAAAGTCGTTTTCAATAGTTACCAAGCCCTCAGGCGTTTGTATGGTTACTGTTTTTTCAGCTATTTCTGTAATAGACGATTGAAAATAAGCTTTAATACTTCCTTCTTTTATGCGATTAATAATATCTGGCCTTGCCCAATATTTCACCCTTGTACCTATTTCTTCATCACGAATAACCATTGTAACCTCAGCACCTTTACGCCACGTTTCTAAGGCCACATCTACCGATGAATTATTGGCACCAACTACCACCAATTTTTGAAAGGCATAAAAATGTGGATCCTGATAATAGTGTCGCACTTTGGGTAAATCTTCGCCCGGCACATTTAGCAACACTGGTATGTCGTAAAAGCCTGTTGATAAAATAATATTTTTTGCTAAATAACTGTTTTTAGAGGTTACAATTTTAAAATTATCTCCTGCTAAGCGTTCAGTAGCAGTAACGCCTTCAAATAGCTTAATATTCAGCTGATGTAATTGCGTTACACGTCTATAATATTCTAATGCCTCTGCCCTAGTAGGTTTTGCATTTAAACTCATAAAAGGCACATTACCAATTTCTAGTTTTTCTGGTGTAGAAAAAAACGTCATGTTCAATGGGTAATTGTATAAGCTATTAGTCAAGCAGCCTTTTTCAAGAATCAAGTAACTTAAACCTGCTTGCTTAGCTGCAATACCACAAGCCAACCCAATAGGCCCACCACCAATAATTGCTATATCAAATTGTGTTACCATATTTTTAAAAAATTACCACAGAGTTAAATTGAGTTTGGCACAGAGTGAAAAGAATGATAAATACTTTGTGTACTTAATCGCCTTTACTTCTTTGGCGTGAAACCGAAAACATTTTTTTCAAATTACCACAGAGTAAA
>JAAFHG010000241.1 GCA_013297585.1 Chitinophagales bacterium | reverse complement strand
AGTGCCTTTTAATTTGCCTTCAGCCATTAATTTTTTTAACTCAATAGCAGCAGCCACACTAGCTGTACCAAATAAATGGTGACCACAACCATGACCAGCATTTTGCCCATCAATAGTTGCCTTTTCTGGTGTAGCAGTTTGTGCCAAACCTGGCAAAGCATCAAACTCAGCTAGTATACCTATTACTGGTTTACCGCTACCATAAGTAGCCACAAAAGCGGTAGGAATATCAGCCACACCAGCTTCTATTGTAAAACCATTATCGGTTAATGTTTTTTGGTGTAAGGCCGAGCTTTTTACTTCCTTATAGCCAACTTCTGCATAGTTCCAAATTTGCAGTGCAATTTTCTTGTAATCATCGTACTTAACCTGAATATCTTTAATTGCTTGGTCTTTTAAAGCTTCTGTATTTTTTTGCTGCGCAAATATGGTGGCACAACAAATAAGTGTAGTAAAAAGCAGGGTCAGTTTTTGCATAAAATCAATGCGCTTTAGCGTGAATTATAATAACTTTTCGAGTAAAACGGAGGAAATAAAATTTACTAATTTTTATCAATTTTAGCTTTCAGTAAAGCCCTTAATTCTTGCCTGAAATCATCGGTCATATTTTCTTTACTTACTAAAAAAAAAGACTTGGCATCAAAGTATAAATGAAAGAAATGAGGGCTCTCGATGAACATAACAAAAGTGCTCCACGGCCAATCTACATAACCCCTATTACTACTTAATTTTACATCGCTCTCTGAAAAATAAACTGTAAAACTTTCTTTAAACGTACTGGTTTTGTTGTAAATACTATACGGCAATACATACCAAACGCTCACCATCATCATCAACCAAACAACAGTGCCTAGCAAAAACGGTTCTGGCCTTATTTTATGGCTATAAAACAAACCTGCTGCTAGTATCGCAAATACATTTACCACTATCATCATCCACTTTATTTCGGGCCTAGCTATAAAATGGTAGCGAAGTGCTTGAAGTGTTTTCTTTTTATCGTACGAAAATGATACTTGCATTTATAATAAGTCTTAATTTGTAAAAGTAAAGGGTAAAATAATGCTTACCTAAATATGCCATGTGAAAATTAGAGTATTGAGTATCAAATGCAAATCAATATATAACATATTATTTATATGTTTAGAATAATATAAATACTGATCCAAATACCTTAATTGTGTAGTAAAACAAACAACTATGAGAACAATTTCTGCTAAAAAAGTATGGGCTCAAATTAAATTCGACCTTATAGGTAAAGACTCCTACCGTGGTGTTTCGCTTACTTACAGCTGGCTTGCCAATCAATTTGGACACTTTTCATTGGCGTTTATTACCACTTTTGCATTGTACCATGTTCTACTACATTTTACCTCCGTTACAAAACCTGCATTTTGGGCAGGCATTTGTATAGCAGTGGCTTGGTTTATTTTTGAGTGCTTCAATTTTTTAGGACCTCTACTTTTTAAAAAATCTAAGCATGCAAGTAAAAATACTAGTGGCAACTATACTTTTAAACCCGATTGGAAAAACATTAGTTACGATACGGCAACAGATGTTGTATTTTTTGGTATAGGTGCTTTTAGTATGAGCCTAAGTTTAGTAAGCAATAACACCATATTATACTTGTTATTGGTTTTAATTTTAATTGCACTTTACCCAATAAGAGATTGGTATTTAATCAAAATGTACCAACAAGCTGCTGGCTATCCATTTCAGTTTAGGCTTAGCCAATGGAATAATACGATTGATGCTAGGCAAAAGCAAGCAATTATTGACTTTATTAACACAAATGAAAGTGGTAAACACCTGCTTATTTTTGGTGCTAATAATGCTGGTAAAACTAGCTTAAGTGTAGCCATTGCTAACGAACGATCTATAAAACATAATAGTTGTAGTTATACCACTGCAATTAAATTGATCAGTCTTTTTTATGAAACCAATATTAATACCGATGCACCTAAAAGTTTAGACTTATGGGCTTGGCGTAATGCATCGCTATTAATTATAGACGATGTAAACCCTGGTGTAAACATTAATAACGTTCTCATTCAACCATCTACTTTTTTAACTTTTTTAAACAACCAAACATTTGGCGATGCCAATATAAAAACCATGAAAAATAGCAACGTAATTTGGGTGCTTGGTAATAGCCATTATGATACGTCTATTAGCATCAACTGGATGAACATGCTTATACACATTGGTGTTGCACAACAAAACATTACCTGTATAAATCTTTAGGGTAAAATATGGTTTTCGTATGCAAAGCTTACTAAGTGCGGCATACTTTTTACATCAAAACGCTTGTATAGAGGAATGATGCGCTTTTCTACAGCCGATTGCGATAAGTTCAACATGTCTGCAGCTTCTTTAAGCGAATAGCCTTTAGCAATAAGTGCTAGCGCATTTTTCTCCTTATTAGAGATAGCATTTTTATAAAATAAATTTTTATTTAATTCTTCTTCAAACTCATTTTTTTCTGGGCCAAATGCTGCATAACGCATCACTTTACCAAAACGAATATTATAGTTTACTTGAAAGCGCCCAATAATAGAAACCACGGTATCATTTTCACACTCGTGTACACCTACCCTTGCCACAATTGGTACTTCTGTACCGTTCTTGTGCAATTTCTTTTGTTCTATTAAAAAGCTATATTTTTCAAGTTCCGGTCTTTTTTTATGAATAAACATTAATGCTTTATCATTTAATTCATTTACAAACGATGCATAATCTGGCGCCGTCATTACCACAATTTTAAGCATAGAAATCTCAGTATCTCTTACGCCTAAAACCTCCTCCCAGCCATCTGCATAAACCATTTTCCCTTGCTTAAATGAATAAATATAAATCGCCTCAAGTGGAAATCTAGGTATGTTTTGTTTTAAAAACAAAGCTTCCTCTGTAGTTAAATCAGCTGGCACATCTGTAATAAAAGATTTTGAATAATTACCAAAGGGTGGTTGACTATTAATACTACTCATATTTTTTATAATTTCTGCCATAATGATTTTTTTTCAAAAAAACAACTGCGAATATTCGCAGTTGTTTGGCTTATACTACATCCTTATTTTTACAATCTCTAAATTTAATTGATAACATTAGCGTAGTTAATATAGTATGTTTAAAATACTAAATAATCATTAAAAAGCACCGTTTTAAAATCCGACGATGAAGCTATAATCATTTAGTTAACTAACCAAATAGACTATAACATTCAAGGTCATAATATTGTAGAAAGTTAAACCTTTTAACGTACCTACAACATCTGCTTCATCATAGCTTGTTTTTCTTAGGGGGTTAAACAGCATGCCCAGAATTGCGATTCTGGGTTTTTTATTGGCCAATACTGAGCAAAAAAAAGCAGCTCTCTATACAAATAGGAGAACTGCTTTACAATTATAATTTGCTATAGTAATTTAACTGCAACCCATACTATTACCACAGTTTAAACATTTGTAGCAAGTGCCACTGCGTACAGTTATATGGCCGCAAGTATTACAACTTGGTGCATCGCTTTGCATACTTTTAGCAGCTGCATTTACAGCATCCATACCATAATCTGTTTTAACAGCAGCAGCCGTAGCTTGTAGGTATTTTAGTGGTTGTATAGTTGGTGATGCAGCTACACGTACACTACTTAATTCTGGCTGACCAATAAAAGTTACATCGTCATCATCAGCACCCAGGTTTTCTATTTCTGGCTTATTAAGTACATGAACCAAATCTGTTCTGTCCAAATAATCAAAGGCTAATGCACGGAAAACAAAATCAACTAAAGAAGTAGTGGTTTTAATGTTTGGATGATCTACCATACCTGCTGGTTCAAACTTGGTAAATACAAACTTCTCTACAAACTCTTCTAATGGCACACCATACTGTAAACCAACAGATACAGAGATAGCAAAGCAGTTCATTAAGCTTCGCAACGTTGAACCTTCTTTTGCTAAATCAATAAATATTTCACCCAAAGTACCATCATTGTATTCACCTGTACGCAAGAACAATACTTGGCCATTTATTTTAGCTTTTTGTGTATAGCCACGGCGTTTTGCAGGTAGTGATTTACGCTCAACAATTCTAGATAATTCTCGTTTTAATTTAGTGTCTTTAGAAGCTACCATACGCTTGTTTACTTCCTCTAGCAATTCATCAACAGTTAGTTTTGTAAGATCGACAATGTTAGATGTATTGCTGCTTATAGGTTGCGTGTTGCTTTCTACTTGTTCTTCTTCCTTTACTTCCTCAGTCTTTTTCTTTTTATCAGATTTATTGCTTAGTGGTTGAGATAATTTAGAACCATCACGGTATAAAGCATTGGCTTTTAAACCTAATTCCCAACTCATTTTGTAGCAATCTGCAATCTCTTCAATGGTTGCTTCGTGTGGTAAATTGATGGTTTTAGAAATAGCCCCACTTAGGAAAGGCTGACAAGCACCCATCATGCGAATATGGCCATGTGCATGAATAAAACGTTGGCCTTTTTTACCACATTTATTGGCACAATCAAATACTGGCAAATGCTCGTTTTTCAAGTATGGTGCACCTTCTACGGTCATTGCACCACAGATATAATCGTTCGCTGCATCAATTTCATCTTCAGTAAACCCTAAACCTTCTAGCATATTAAAACTAAAGTCACCAAACTGTTCTTCAGTAAAGCCAAGTCGCAATAAGCAGGCATCACCTAACGCATAACGGTTAAAAATAAAGCCAATTTCAAAGGCAGCTTTTGCAGCATTATTTAGCTTAGTAATTTCTTCTTGTAAAAAGCCTTTGGCTAATAGTGTTTGTGTATTGATAAAAGGTGCACCATCAAAACTTGCAGCACCTACTGCATATTTTTCAATAGCATCTATTTCCTTTTGGCTGTAGCCTAATGTTTTTAAAGCATTTGGCACAGCACCATTAATAATTTTGAAATAACCACCACCACTTAGTTTTTTAAATTTCACCAAAGCAAAATCTGGCTCTACACCTGTAGTATCACAATCCATTACCAAACCAATAGTACCAGTAGGTGCTATTACGGTAGTTTGCGCATTTCTATAGCCATATTTTTCACCCATTTGCACTGCATCGTCCCAAGCTTTTGTAGCAGCTTTTAATAGAAAATCAGGGCAATATTTGGCATTAATTCCTTGTGGTTTTATTTCTAATCCTTCATAAGCTTCACTTGCATCATAGGCGGCGGCACGATGGTTACGCATTACACGAAGCATGTCGTTTTTATTTTCTTCATACTTAGAAAAAGTGCCTAAAAAACTCGCCATTTCTGCGGAGGTTTTATACGCAACACCAGTCATAACAGCACTTACAGCACCTGCAATACCACGAGCTTCTTCGCTATCATAAGGTATGCCGCTAATCATTAACACCGTACCAAGATTGGCAAAGCCCAAACCAAGTGTTCTATAATCGTAACTTAATTGTGCCACTTCTTTACTAGGAAATTGTGCCATTAACACAGAAATTTCTAGTACAACTGTCCATAAACGGCTGATGTATTCTATGCCTTCAACATCCAACTTATTGGTGCTTTCATCAAAGAATTTTCTTAGGTTAATTGAAGCCAAATTACAAGCCGTGTTATCTAAAAACATGTACTCACTACATGGGTTAGATGCATTGATTCTACCACCTTGTGGGCAAGTATGCCACTCGTTAATGGTAGTATCGTATTGTGTACCAGGATCGGCGCAAGCCCAAGCTGCATAAGCAATTTGATTCCAAACTTCTCTGGCAGGAATTTTCTTCATTACCCTGCCATCAGTTCTTGCTTTTAATTCCCAATCACCATCTTCTTCAAGTACTTTAAAAAACGTGTTAGGAATACGAATTGAGTTGTTAGAGTTTTGACCAGCAACTGTCATGTAAGCCTCACCCTCGTAACTATTATCGTAGCCAGCAGCAACTAATGCAGCAACTTTCTTTTCTTCACCAACTTTCCAGTTAATAAATTCCATTATTTCAGGATGGTCTAAATCTAAGCATACCATTTTAGCAGCTCGCCTTGTAGTACCACCACTTTTTATAGCACCTGCTGCTCTATCGCCTATTCTTAAAAAACTCATTAAACCGCTAGAAGTACCGCCACCGCTCAGTTTTTCATTCGCGCCACGTATTTGAGAATAGTTCGTTCCTACACCACTACCATACTTAAATATCCGTGCTTCACGCACAAATAAATCCATGATGCCACCATCATTTACCAAATCGTCATTAACACTTAAAATGAAACAGGCATGAGG
>JAAFHG010000427.1 GCA_013297585.1 Chitinophagales bacterium | reverse complement strand
TCACCTATTTTAAAGTTACCTGTATCAAACAAGCCCACCACATCACCAGGAAACGCATCTTCTACCACCTCTTTACTTCTAGCTAAAAACGAGTACGGATTGCTAAAACGCACATCTTTATCTAGCCTTACGTGGTGAAAATATTTGTTACGTTCAAACTTACCGCTACACACACGCAAAAAGGCAATTCTATCACGGTGCTTAGGGTCTAGGTTGGCATGAATTTTAAAAATAAAGCCGCTAAACTTATCCTCGCCTACGCTCAATGTACGCTTAGTAGTTTCTCTGCTACGTGGCACAGGGGCTATTTTTATAAACGTATCTAGCATTTCCTGCACACCAAAATTGTTTACCGCACTACCAAAAAACACAGGCGCTACTTTACCACTCAGGTAATCCGCTTTGTTCAGTTCACCATACACACCATCTATCAGTTCTACATCTTCACGCAATTGGTTGGCATCTCTATCACCAATTTTTGCATCCAAAACCGCATCGCTTAGGTCTTCAATCGCTACCGTATCTTCATCGTCTTCCCCCTTGGTACTAGCTGTAAATAAGCGCAGGCTTTTGTTATCAAGATTGTACACACCTTTAAAATCTTTACCGCTGTTTATTGGCCAGGTCATTGGGTGCAGCGATAATTTCAACTCGTTCTCAACTTCTTCTAGCAAGTCAAAACGGTTTTTACCATCACGGTCCATTTTGTTTACAAACACAATCACCGGTGTATCTCTCATACGGCAAACTTCCATCAGCCTACGTGTTTGATCTTCCACACCATTCACACTATCAATTACCAATATTACCGAGTCAACAGCCGTCAAGGTTCTGTAGGTATCTTCAGCAAAGTCTTTGTGACCAGGCGTATCTAGTAGATTAATCAAAAAGCCTTCGTACTCAAATGTCATCACACTCGTAGCCACACTAATACCACGCTGACGTTCAATTTCCATAAAGTCACTCGTAGCATGTTTTTTAATCTTATTGCTTTTAACCGCACCCGCCGTTTGAATAGCACCACCAAACAACAGCAGTTTCTCTGTCAACGTCGTTTTACCAGCATCGGGGTGAGAGATGATAGCAAAAGTTTTCCGCCTGTTTATTTCTTTCTCAAATTTCATAATAGGGCGCAAAAGTAAGGATTAGCGAGGCATTTCACACAAAGCAACCAAGAAGACAAAGTACACTAAGTAAACATTTAAGAAGGTGCATGTCACCAGTCCCGATAGCTATCGGGATTGTACTACTATGAAGCTGCATATGCGTCGCACCTCGCATCGCTTACAATGCTATTGGGCTTTTATTGTAGCGTAATAAAATCCTTGAAGGTTTTGCAAAACCTTCAAGGATTAATCATTTAGACTTTTAACAAGAACGAATTATGAAAGCTGTTGGTGAAAGCAACAGCAGCAGAAAAGAGGCAAAGAAGGCAAAGGGTATTTATTCGCTACGTCATTGCGAGGCACGAAGCAATCTAAGCGCAATTAATGCAGACTGCTTCGTGCCTCGCAGTGACGGTTGAGTGCCGTCTTTCAGCCGTTGTTGAGTCTTTGACCAACAACGAATTATGAAAAACGCTAAAAGTTGTTGGTATGCTTACGCACATTTGCCTGCCCGACATACCAACAACGGCGAAAAGGGCTGATGTGTTAAGTACAAATCCGTTTACTTTAAAATTTGCTTGCACAATATATCTACCATTTTCATGCCCCCAAATGACATTAGTGATAGTTCCTGTCGTGGTGACAAATTTTTGCTTACGATTCTCTTTTTTATAATTTACTAAGAGATACAAGAAATAGAATAAAGCCATTATAACTATTATGATTATTTTATTTTTCATTTAAAAACTTGTTTGTAATTAGCCGTTGTTGTGTCTTTACCAACAACGAATTAACAAAGCCCCTTGGGAAGGATATAAGATTTAAGTTAAAATACTGAGAGTAAAACGCCATTCTCATAAATCGCTATTTCATAAGGCCCTAAGCTATCTGGAAATAGTTGGACACTTCTATCTTTATGGTCAATCCTTAAAGCCCAACTGAAATTACCATCAATTTTTATCCCTTTAAATGTAATTTCATTACCAGGTTGCACTACAAACAATAAAGCTTCTGGCTCTAGATGAATTTCAATTGGTTTATCTTTTTCCCAACAAGTAAATGTGATAGCATTACTCATAAATAAATTATTTTCCTTTTACTAGATAGCTAACCGAACTAAGTCTCAAATTTTTACTGCTGATAAAGCAACCACTACTACTAAAATTAGACTGCTTCGTGCCTCGCAGTGACGGTTGAGTGCTCGTCTTTGCGACGAAGGAAGCAATCTTTTACCAAAACATCAACCTTTTAACCTACTTCATTTGCTTTTTCATTTTTGTCTCTCTTCATTACAACATCCACCCCCTCAATTACCCCATCCACCTTCTGCGTTTATCTGCGACATCTGCGAGCAATACTTTCTTCACCCTATGTTTATCTACTTTACAAGCGAGAAACCTATTCTACGCCTTACGTTGCGTCAAAATGAACCTTAAACAGGACGACACAATGCAGTATATAATAAATAAAATATAACGGTTATAAGTATTTTATTTAAACAATTGTATACAATTAATTATTAATATAATAAAAGTAGTACTTAACATAAAGCTTGCGCTTATAAAATTAAACCACACTTATATTCTTGCTTTAAAAAAATTGCAGTTTTGTACAGTAATTCAACAAAAGAACGGTTCTACTTACCACCGGACTGATGCTTTGACTTAGTTATTGTCTTAGTTACATCAAATAGAAACTTTTGTTTTAGCTCTTGCTTCATAATGCTTAAACATTGTAACTAAACATTTTCATCTTGATTCTTGTACATTGAAACTTGTGTCTTGAAAATTAAAACCCGTTTCTTTGTAGGAAATATAAATCTAGTACATGAAATTTTTTAGCCATTTAGGTGCTTACTTTTTAATGTTAAAGGGCATGTTTACCAAGCCTGAAAATTTAAAAATGTACTGGAAAGAATTTATGCACCAATGTGTAGAAATTGGTGTAGGTGCTTTGCCAATTGTGGTAATTATTTCATTGTTTTTAGGCGCGGTAACTACAGTGCAAACGGCTTACCAATTAGTAACACCATTAGTACCGCCACAAACCATTGCTCAAATTGTAAGAGATAGTATGATTTTAGAGCTATCGCCTACGGTATTAAGCATCGTTCTAGCAGGCGTTGTGGGTAGTAAAATTGCTAGTGAGCTAGGTAATATGCGTATAAGCGAACAGATAGATGCGCTTGAAATTATGGGCATTAATACCAAAAGTTATTTGGTGCTACCTAAAATATTGGGTGGCTTGGTTGTAATTCCTGCGTTAATTGTTATTTC
>JAAFHG010000195.1 GCA_013297585.1 Chitinophagales bacterium | reverse complement strand
TGAACCTCAAACTGTTAACGAACATACTTGTTACTCTCGTGAGCTATGGCTTAATGACATAAAGAATATCAGATATAGCGCTGTAGCTTTCAATTTTCTCTTTGCACATAATAAAGAAGTTGGCTTACAGGTACTATCAGAATGGTTCGAGCAAAAAGTATTCATTCATCAACAATGCCTTTTAATAATTCATCAACACCTTGGTGACGATGCATTTACCTATTTTCAAAAAGCACTTGCAACGACCAATTCACCCGCTGGTATTAGCTACTATCAAGACCTATTATCAGCAACTACAAAACTATTTTCACCCTCATTATACCTACCTCTTGTATGGTCATTTGTAAATACTAAATCAAAGCCTATCAAACAATTAATTGCTAATATAGTGGCAGCCAATGATGCAGATTTTGAAGATAAAGCCATCGCATTACTACAGCATAAAAATGGCGAAACAAGACAAACAGCCGCCTCAATACTTAGCTATAGTAATAGTGCCAAAGCCATTGATGCTGTAATGCAAATATTACATACAGAAACCAATGAAACAGTACGAGATATTCTATTACAAACGGTGGTAGAAGTGCTACCAAAAACAGCTACGCAAAATTTTGTTGCAGAAATGATAAATGCAGCAAACAAGCGTGGCAAGCTCGATAAAGCCATTGAGCCTTGGCTAGATGAAACAAGTCTTCCACCATTGTTTTATAAAGATGGAGCAACCTTAAATACAAGTACTGTAAGGTTTTTATTGTACAGGATGAGCCGTGTAAAAACCATGTGTTCTGATATTGAAGCCAAGTATATTATTGACCAAATAGACAAAGAAAAATCCACGGATTTTGCACTGCATTTAATACAGCTATTTAGAGATAAAGAAGCCAAAGCAGAACTTAAATGGATGATGGCTTTATCTGCTATGCTAGGCAACGATTTAGTAGTAGATAAAATAAGAATTACCACCAATAGTTGGATTGAAGAGAACCGTTTTAAAATGGCTGAATATGGTGTGGGCGCCTTAGCGCTTCAAGGTAGCGACAAAGCCTTACGGCGGGTAGAATGGTATAGCCGAAAGTACCGTAGTAAAAAGGCCAATGTAGGCGCAGCCGCATTAGTAGCACTTGAAAACGCTGCAATGGAATTAGGTATTTCTACGCATGAATTGGGCGATAAAATTGTACCCAATTTTGGCTTTGAAGGCTTATTTAAAACCTTTGAAATTGATGGTCAAGAATACCGAGCATTTATAGACAGTAAGTTTAAAATTGCTTTTTTTAATGAAGACAATAAACAGCTAAAAGCCTTACCTGTAAACGCAGATAGCACTTTAAAAGACGAATTTAAAACGATAGCAAAAGAGGTAAGAGATATTGTAAAATCACAATCGCCTAGGCTTGAATATTATCTTATTATTCAGCGCAAATGGACTACTGAACAATGGCAGCAATTCTTTCTTAATAATCCTATCATGTTCATTTATGCTACCAAGCTAGTGTGGGGTATTTACAATACTGAAGGTGTGTTGCAACAAACATTTATTTGTAACGATGACACAACGGTTATTAATGTAGAAAATGACGAAATTGAACTACCTGATGATGCACAAATTACCATAGTTCATCCTTCGCAATTGTCGGCTGAATTATTAAAACAATGGCAACACTTTTTATACAAACAATCTATTGAACAAGTATTCCCACAGTTAGATAGAAAGCTACCGAATCTTGAGAATATTGACCTTTCTAAATCCATTTTACACCAATTTGTAGACAAGCATATGGCTACAGGTTCGACACGCAGTACATTGGAAAAATCAGGTTGGCATAAAGGCCCTACAGGCGATGGTGGTTATCTATCATCTATAAATCTTTCGTACCAAGAAAAGCATTTAGAGGCCGTACTTGAAGTAGAAGGAATTGGAGCAGGTTTTGGCTGGGGTGGCGATGAAAAGTTAGGTAGATTATATGTTATTGATACTTCAAAAATTAAGAGTAAATGGATGATGTATGCCAAAGATGATACTGACGAAAAATTGGTTCCATTTAACAAGCTGCCACAAATATTTGTAACCGAAATGTTAGCTGCTATTCAAAGTATAAAACCTGCCGAACAAGTAGCATCATAAAAATAGTGGCTAATAAATATTTTTTAAACCCTCTGAAACCCTTTGCTGCAAAGTATTTCAGCAGCGTACAAAAGAGCACATAAATAAACTTTTTAAAAAAATATTTGGAAGTATCAAAAAAATGAATTGACATTTGCATCAATAAAAAAAACAAAAGTGAAACGTACAATATTACATATCGAACTACAAAACTGGTACAATCCAAGTATGGATTTTACAGTTTGCAGGGCAGGTAGTATTGAACGTTAAAAATAAAAATTCTTAACGCATCATGCCAAAGGCCCTGCTGAAAAGCGGGGCTTTTTTATTGCTTTTTAAACAACTGCAAGTGTGGCAACTTTCAGCAAAAAAACAGCAATAAACATTTGTAAACGAAATAAAAAGCTCATGCTACAAGTATCTCATTTATCGCTAAGCACGCACACTGCTTTTAGATGGAGCAATGCATGTACAAGTACCGTTGCTTGTGCCAATAAGATGCAGCATGATATACCTGCTAGTATTGGGTTTAGCAAGCAAGAACAAAAATATTTTATTACACCACCGTGTAATTACAAGCTTCGCTGATGGTGTGTTAGCAAAGGAGGTAACAACCCGGTTAAGTGTAACAACTAACCGGGTTTTTTTATGTACCGCCCACAATGGGCACAAAACAATTTTTGAGGAGGAACAAGCTATGAACAACAAATTTCTAGTGAAAACATTGGTAAAATGTTTCGGCGAAACCAAAACCATCAACATGCTGAATCAGCTACAAAAACATACTGTGAAACGAAAAGCGAGGAAATATAAGTCACAGTTAAAGCTAGCATGAAAGAATTATCTGAACCTGAATTTGGTAATCCATTAAATCTTGGTTCAGACAAAATGGATGAATAGCTCAGTTGGTAGAGCACCGGTTTGAAGCGCCGGCAGCACAGGTTCGATGCCTGTTTCGTCCACTTAAAAAACACAAAACAATAACCAACTAAACTGTACCACTATGCGTGCATTTATAATGAAATAGCAAGAACGGGATGTTCAAACTATTAATTAAACAACATTTAAAAACTAACAATCATGGCAATCATTATCATCGCCATTTTTATGATACGCATAGTAATACTACTAATGCCCTCACTTGAAACGAGCATCATAAATGGATGGCATAAAATAATTAACACATTGAGAAAGCAAAAACCAACAGGGCTTTTTGATGAGTACTTTATTGAAGCTAAAAACTTTTACCTGAAAGAGTTTAACACTATGCCTTGTATTGCCTACATAGGCAATGTAAACACTGGTGATATTTTCAGTGTAATTCAATCTGGGCAGTTTGGTAAAGTAACCGCTACCTATCAGCGTAACTATTTTAACTGGCAGCAAGAGCAAATTGAGTTTAGTAAAACATTGTTTAAACTAGAAGGTAAAATGATGGTAAAACTAGGTGACGACTGGCTAGAAATCTTGTTTAGTAATAACGACTATGACAGAGCCAACAAGATGCTACACACCTTTAAAACCATGAAAGCACCACAGAAAGAAGATGATTATGAAATCAATATTATCTCGCTAAGTGGTGGTAGTCTAGATTTAAAAACATTGGCTATTAAGCCTACCAAACTAGATATCAACTTGTATTACAACGACGATTTTTTAGCTGTACACAACACTATTAGTGAGCGTTTGACAAAAGAAAATGATAAAGGTATTGTGTTGCTACATGGCTTACCAGGTACGGGTAAAACTACCTATTTGCGTTACCTAATTGGTAACTTGAAAAAGAAAGTCATGTTCGTGTCGCCTAGTGTAGCAGGCAACTTAATGAACCCTGAATTTATGGATTTATTACTAGATAATCCTAACTCAATTCTAGTCATTGAAGATGCTGAAAACATTATTATGGATAGACGTTACAGCAGCCAAAGTAGTGTAAGTAATTTACTAAACATCAGCGATGGCTTACTAAGCGATTGTTTAAATGTACAAATCATTTGCACGTTCAACAGTGAGTTACACTTGGTAGACAATGCATTGCTACGCAAAGGCCGCTTGATAGCTAGATATGAATTTGGTAAACTAGAAACAGTAAAAGCACAAGCATTAGCTAAGCATTTACAAAAGCCTATTGAGGTAAACAAACCAATGACGCTAGCCGAGATAACCAATCCTGAGGAAACGCATCATGAAACCAAACAAGTGAACGTAATTGGTTTTAGACGCCTAGAACCAGTATTAGAAAACTAACCACCATGCTGTTGCATGGTGGTACTAAAAACCAACACCATCATGCAACAGCAACAATGGAAATACTTCAATGGAACGCCTATCAAGCAACCTATTGAAGAAGCAGTAAGGCAGGCTTTGATAAAAGAAAGAGAAGCCGGTAATACCATTAAAGTATGTATTGGCACCGATAGCCAGGTAAAAAGCAAGGAAACAGAATTTGCCACCGTTATCGTATTTGTACGGCAAGGTAAGGGCGCATTTATGTACATCTGTAACCAACGTACCAAGCGCAAAATGCCAGTAAAAGAAAGGATGTTAAAAGAGGTAGCATGCAGTATTGACGTGGCTTACAGCCTTTGCCAATTATTCATTGCTTTTAATGTACACTTAGAAGTTCATGCCGATATTAATACCAATCCAAACTTTAAAAGTAATAGTGCTTTAAAAGAAGCCATGGGCTATATTATGGGTATGGGTTTTGCTTTTAAGGCCAAGCCATATGCATTTGCAAGTTCAGATTGTGCCGATAGAATGGTGCATTAAAATAGCACAGCAGAAATAACCATATGGGGTAAGGTAGACAATAGTTGGTGGTCGCATATCTTTATGTAACCACCGCTATTACTACTATTTAGCTGTCGTTGCGTCGCACACTGCGGCGGTAGAATATTTATTGAACAAAAGAAAAAAGATTATGAACAAGCTTTCAGCGTTAAAAACTAAAATTCATTCGTTGCTTGATGAAGGCAATCATATTGAAACTAAACAACTATTGCTTGTAGAATTACAAAACTTAAAATACGATGACGAAAATTACTGGCTTATATGTATGGAGCTAGCTGGCTTTTTTATTGATTTGGGTGCAGAATCTTATGATAAAGAGTGTGTTAGTATTGGTATAGAAATGATAATGAAAAACAAGAAAGACTTTACTGAAATAATAACAGAACAAAGTTTAAATTATTGTTTGGCAAATGGTTTTCATGCCTTTTACAAAATACAAAATCTAGGAAGAGAGTTGCCAACTTTAGAAATGATTAAGCCAGATTTAATTGAAGCAAAGAACTATTACTTCAAAGCTTTTAAAGAAATAGATTTAGCCATTCTTGATGGGTTAGACATTCAAATCCTCACAAATCTTGGTAATAACTTAAGTCAATCAGGAAGAATTATCGAAGCGGTTAGACTTTATAACTCTGTATTAAAGTCGAATCCAAATTTTTCAAATGCTTTATTAGGCTTTGCAGAGAATTTAGATTATTGGATAAGGATTTCTTTCTGTCCTCAATCTATATCTCTGCTATCAGAAATATATTGTTCACTACAAAATGGATTGCAAAATGGTAATCTACCGCCTAGACAAAAACAATATTTCGAAGGACAACTTTCTTTTTATAAAAATAAATTAGAAAAGTTAGACTTTGATTTTAGCTCTTTAAATGAGGAACTTGAAATAACAAAAAGAGAATATCAAAAGCATTCTTCTTTTCGAAAATTCTGTATTGATAACTATTTGGCATTGAATGAGCATTCCTTATTCTGTAAATGCTCAGAATCATCAAAGGATAATCTGAGTATGCTCTATGAAGGGTTAAATTTATATGGTGATAAGCTTGGTAAATTGGAGTTTTTACTTAATCGAATTAAATCAGAGTTTCATTTGGCACGGAAACTATATTTTGAGGGAATTACTTTAAAACACGATAATGAAGATGTTCTCTTTAGTGAAATGATGGATAGGGAGGCAATTGGGGAAAACATTGAAAAAATAAGAACAGCTTTTCGTTTATGCTTTGGAATTTTAGATAAAATCGCACATGGAGTTTGCTATTTTTTCGAATTGCCCAAAAAACCAAAGAATGATTTAATTTATTTCGAAAAGTTTTGGCAAGACTATGATGAGAGATGGAAAATTTTAAAAGATTTGCGCAACCCTCATCTTGTAGCGTTATACAGTATAGCGAATGACTTCAATAGTAAAAATGGTGAATTCTTTTTTTATAAACAATGGCGAAACAAATTGGAGCACAACAACTTAGTTCTTGTTGATTCTGAAGAAGGAATTGATTTACTTGATTTATTTGATGATACAAGTTTTGTAACTAAAATTTCACTCACAATATTTAAAGAACAAGGGCTTCATTTATTGCAAATTTGTAATGCTGCTATTTACAGTTATGTCTATGCTATAAGAAGGGAAAGTTTGAATTCTAAAACCGATGGATTAATTCTTCCATTCATTATAACACCAAAATCCGAGCGATGAATAAATATTCTTATGACGCTATAAAAGCTTAAATCAACCACAAAGACCGTAGTACCTTATATACTTTGTTAAACGCTTAGTGATTAATAAAGCTTCAATGAGAGAAGCGTATTATAGTGAATAGCAATCCACTTCGCACCATCTCACCCCCAAGTTCTTTGACATATTGATTCACAAAACACAAAACACAGCACTTGTGCTACAACCATATTATTGGTGGCTTGTAAATACACTAACTTGCTGCAATACTGCGTTTTTATGAGCAAAAACGGTAA
>JAAFHG010000487.1 GCA_013297585.1 Chitinophagales bacterium | reverse complement strand
ATGCACCGTAATTATGCTGTGCCATAAACTCTAGAACTGCTGAACCAAAGCCACCTACTACTGTACCATCTTCTACCGTAATTATTTTACTGTATTTAGAAAATACTTCGTGCAGCATCGCTTCATCGATAGGCTTTACAAACCGCATAAACGACAAAAGTTCTCCATTAGCTATCTTAAACAAAAGAGACTGTCTTGCAAATGCGAGACAGCCTCTTTTATTAATCTTTAAGATACAATTTAATATTATGGATTTTGCACAATTAAAGGGTTTGTATTAATTTCATCTTGAGGGAAAAGCCATTGCCAACGATCATCACCTGCTGGTATAGATCTTACTGCAATAAGGGCATCTAAATGGTTAGGAATACCAACTCTATCTAACGGTGCATTTAAACGTTTTAAATCAGTAAATCTGAAACCTTCGCCCCAAAACTCTACCCGTCTATGAAATATAATTTCATCAATTAAGGCGTTGCCAATATTAGTTGACTGTACATAGTTTGGATTTCTATTTTTAATTACTGTAAACAAAGCCGTTTGAGCCGCAAGACTCTGTCCCTGTCTTGCTCTTGCTTCAGCTTCTATTAAATACATTTCGGCAGTTCTAATGTAAGGAACATCGCCATTACTAGAAGTGGCACTTTGTGCTAAGTATTTTTTGTTTTGATATGGCACCCTTGCACCAGCAGGTGGTATTGGTACGCTAGCACCGGTTAAATCCCAACATTGCTTGCGAATATCTGTATTAGGTATTGCGTTATACAGATTAGCATTAATAGCTCTTGGTTGCGTACGCAAGACGGTAGAATTAAAATTAGCAGATATATAAGCGAAGTATGAAAAGAAGAAAGTGTTATGATCATCAATTTGTCGAGAACCCCAAATCCATTCTTGATTATTTATATTATTAAACCCAGATAAATATTCAGCATTTGTCATTAATGTGAACCCTGCCCTTGCAGCTATAGCGTTTGTAGCGGCAACATCCCAATTTTGTTGGGTGAGTGCAACACGTGCTTTAATTGCTTTTACAACGTTAACATTAAAATTTGACTTAGCAGCCGTACCAGTTCTTACGTACCCAACAAGTAGGGTAGCTGCATCGTCTAAATCTTTATTAATTTGTGTATATACTTCTTCTACAGTGGATCTTTTTTGACCCACTAATGTATTTACAAGAAGAAGCGGTACACCTAATTGTGCGTTAGGTATTGCAGCTGCATCATATCGCTTGGCAAATAATTGTACCAACTGAAAGTGCGCCCAACCCCTATAGGCTAATGCTTGACCTTTGATAATATTCTTATCTGCCTGCACACCAGGTACGCCATCAATACCATTTATTAAAATATTAGCATTAGAAATTAATCTATAATAAAATCGGTACACGTAACGCACATCACCAGCATTTACATTTCTATGTGTTTGCCATTGCATCAAACCAGTGTATGCAGCACTGCCATTTGCAAGTGGAAACACAATGTCCTCGCCCATATAATCTCTAAATAAGTTGTTAGAGCCTTCACCAGCTTGACCTTGCGCATCATACTGCGTATACATAACTCTATGTATACCATTTAACGCAGCATACGCATTAGTTGTACTTGCTAAAACATCAGCTGCAGCAACAGAAGTTGACGAAAATGTGTCTAGATACTCTTTACTACAAGAGCATAATATAATCATTAATAATGGAATACTTATCCTTAAATATTTTTTCATTGTATACATTTTAAAAATCTTATAAATTAAGTGATAAACCAAGCGTAATAGCTCTTGCCGGTGGATAAGCATTTGAAGTAACCCCGCTAAATGCTTGTTGATTATTCATACCAATTCTTTTTGAAAAGAATGCTAGATTCTCAGCAGTCATAAAAAATTGAGCATTTTGAATATTTAACTTTGTACTTAAAGATTTAGGCAGAGAATACGACATTGTAACTGTACGAATGTTAAAATAAGATGCATCTACCAACCAACGAGAAGAGTTTGCATTAAAATCGACAGCTCTCCCTGCATCAACTCTTGGTATATTTGTAATATCGCCTTTAGCCTTCCATCTATTTAAAATATCTACGTGCTGCGCACCACCATAATTGGTAGAAGACATTAGACTTTGATACAACGCATCGTATGTTAAACCTCCTTTTTGAAAGGTAAATAATACGCTGATAGAAAAGTTTTTATAGGTAAGAGTTGGCTTTAAACTACCGTAAAAATCTGGTATTGAAGATCCATGAAATGCAAACTTACCATTTGCAACTGCTGTAGTAACAGTATCAACCCCACCATCTTTTCTAGTAATAAAACGCCTGTTTGCAACTGTAAGTTTATTATCTGCATCATATAGTGCAGCACCATCTTCGGGATCTACCCCATAATAGCTACGTAACCAATAGTCAAATATAGATGCACCAACAGCATATTTTTTTGTACCTGTAATAAACTCAGGCACACTTGGTGGCATAGCGGTAATTCTATTTTCTACAGTTGATAAATTTAAATTAAGATTAAATGTAAAGTTTTTTGTTTTAACTACATCACCACTTAATTGCAGTTCTATTCCCTTATTATACAAGGTTGCAGTATTCTGTGTTACCGTTAATGCACCACTTGATAAAGGTTGTGGCACAGCAAATAACAACTTTTCTGAGTTACGCTTGTAGTATTCTATTGTACCTGATAACCTGTTTTTAAACAAGCTGAACTCTAGGCCTAAATCAAATTGTTTATTTACCTCCCAAGTTAGCTCTCTGTTCAAAAATGATGTCTGACTTTGAACAATACCCGGCTCGTTAGCATTATTAGCAAAACCATATAAGCCTTGATACGCATAATAGCCAATACCATCTGCAACACCAACTACACCATAAGAGCTTCTAATTTTTAATTGGTTAACCCAACTTACTTTAAAGAAAGACTCTTTCTCAATGTTCCATCCACCACCTACTGACCAGAAAGTACCCCAACGAGCATCTTCAGAGAACCTAGAATTACCGTCA
>JAAFHG010000250.1 GCA_013297585.1 Chitinophagales bacterium | reverse complement strand
TACCAGCAAATAAGAGTATTCAATTTTATTTAACTCGTAGAGTTCAAGTGCATATCTGAATTTAATAGTGGTGCAATCAACATGTTTTTCTTGGTTCAATATAAAATCAAGGATAGTCGAACGATATTTACCTTGTAGATATGATATAAATGTAGGGATGTGTATTAATCCATTTTGTAAAGCAATGTAAAAGTATTCTTCTTCGTATTCTGGCCGAGCAATTTCTATCAACTTCAAAAAATAGAAATTCCAAGATGAATTTTTACTAAAAACAAGTTTGCTAGCACTTTTAATGGCATTAAGTAGATATCGGTCAACTGGACTATCTGGAATAGCTTCTTCATAAGGTGTTGTTCTACGCATTGCCTCTAGCAGTCTAAAGAAGATATCTTGATTGCTTATTCCGAATTGTTTCAAAAGTGATAAGCCTGCATTAAAAGCGGATTCTGTTTTACTTTCTATTATTTTCAAATCAATCCACCCATATAATGGGTCAATAAGAAATGGTGTTAACGTTGGCTCTTTAATTACATCAAAAATTAAAGCATCGTTTTGGTTAAAGCTTTCTATATCGCCTAATAAGTTTACTAAAGGTCTAAAAGAATAATTAGCATGGTCGGTTTTTATAAACCCTAGGGTGGTTGTTTTACCAGTTAAATAATCGCACACAGTGCGATAGTTTGGGGTAACACGAATTACTTCAAACTCGAATGAGTAAAGATTAAACCTATTATTCTTACTTGTAAACGCTTTCTCTATTTCTTCAATTGTAAATGCCATGTTATATCGGTTTTATTTCTTCATCATTAAATCTTCTTTAGCGGCCCACACAGCTATATCCTGCTTGCTAAGCGCTTGTGCCATAAGGTCGGGAAATTTATCTGGTGAGCAGGCAAAAACAGGGATACCTAATGTAGCTAAAAACTGTGCATTGCCATGGTCGTAAGCTGGTGCACCATCATCGTTAAGGGCTAGCAATACAATCACTTGTACACCTGCTGCGGTTAGCTCTACCGCTCGTTTACGCATCTCGTTTTCATTACCGCCTTCGTACAAATCGGTGATAAGTACAAGCACCGTATCTAGTGGCCTTGTGATAATTTGCTTGCAGTAAGTAAGGGCTGCATTAATATCGGTACCACCGCCTAATTGCACACCAAATAATAAGTCTACAGGGTCATCTAATTCTTCTGTAAGGTCTACCACGGCTGTATCAAACACTACCATTTTTGTTTTGATAGCAGGTATAGAAGCCATAACCGAACCAAAGATGCCTGAGTAAACCACCGAAGTGCCCATAGAACCACTTTGGTCTAAACAAAGCACCACATCTTTAAGGGATGAACGCTTACGGCCGTAGCCAATTTTTACTTCAGGAATAATAGTTTTATAGTCTGGCTGATAGTGCTTAAGATTTTTAAGTATGGTGCTGTGCCAGTTAATTTCGTTATGTCTTGGTCTGCGATTTCTGGCACTTCTGTTTAAGCTGCCAATAACGGCTTGCTGCATTGGTTGTGATAGTTTACGCAATAATTCATCTACCACTTTACGCACTACTTGCCTTGCGGTATCTTTTGTTTTATCTGGTATTACACGGCTTAGCGTCATTAAGGTTGCTACCAAATGCACATCTGGCGTTACATTTTCTAGCATTTCTTTTTCAAACAGCATTTGTGTAAGATGCAATCTTTCTAAGGCATCACGCTGCATTACTTGCACCACTGTATTGGGAAAAAATGAGCGTATATCGCCTAGCCAACGATTTATGTTTGGTGACGAAGAGCCAAGCCCACCTTGCTTATCGCTATCGTACAAGGCACCAAGTGTGTTATCCATTTGCTGGTCTTGTAAGTTAAGTTGATAGCCTGTGCCATCATTTTGTTGCGACCCAAGTAGCAAGCGCCATCGACGAATATTTTCTTCTTTGTTCATAGAATGATGATTGAAATGATTTGAATGATTGCCATGAGTCGTTTGTTTCTATCAGTGCTATTAAAACAAATAATTGAGACCCTTTTGAACTTGTTCGCTGCGATAAAAGCCCCACAATGAACCGAACGTACAAGTGTGCGACGCAACAAAAGCATCATAGTAGTACTACAGCTGGTAACCCAATAAATCCATAATAACAGGGATACTTTTCATTGCTCTTTCTCTATTAAAGTTTGCTTGTAATTGTGGTAATAATAGAGCGTTTTTACCACCATGCTTTGCCTTTTCGCCTAGCTTTTTTCTTTCTGCTTGTGTGAAGTTGCTGAAGGTGCGTCGCATGAGTGGTAAGGCTTGTATAAAGCTTTCTTCGTCTAGCTGCTGTACCCAATCGTTTACTATCAACCACAAGTTTTCATCAATCAATAACAACGTACCACCGCCTTTTAAAAAGCCTTCAAGCCATGCGGCAGTGTCTGCAACAGGTAAAGCTTTGCTTAAACTACTGTAAAATAGTTGGTGCAGTGGTTCGTCGGTTAAGGCTTTAATATCCATGAGTTGCCTTGCGGCAAAGCCACGCATCATAGGTGCTGCATTGTGTAAATACGCCACTTTCATTAAGCATTGGTGCCACTCATTTAGGTATTCTTTTTCTTGTAAAATTTGAATGCTATGGTTAATGCTTGAACAATCTTCTGTGAGCTTGTTAGCAGTTGCCTCGTCTATACCACAGCAAGCAATAGGTAGGCCAATGCACACTCGGGTAATCATACTTTCAACAATATGGCGCACCATTTCTGCATCTGTTTTACGCACATTGCCATAACGCATAATACCTGCCAAACCTGGCAATACAGCTACAAGTTGAATGATATCATTGGTGGCAGCAGCAACATCTTGAATGCGCTGTGCAATGGCTTGTGCAGCATTGGATAAATTGGCGGGAATAACCTGCTGTAGCAGCGTTGCAATTTGCTGCAAAGCTGTTTCTTGGTTGCACTGATGAATAAGCCAAGCATTGCTTGCTTCTTCCAATGTATTGCCCCAAACGCCTTTCTCTATAATGCTGATGACAAAAGAAGGATCCCACTGCAAGCGCCATTGTTCTTTAAAAGTACCCTTGCCACTTACATGGTTTTTACTGCCCCAATTGATACCTAATAATTGTAAACGATGCAAGAAAATACTACGCTCTAGGTCATTCTCTTTACGAAGGTCTAAGGTATAATCTTTAAAGTCTGCTGTGGCTGGTAAACGTAGACTTTTCTGTATTTTCTCAATGTTTACTTGCAGTGGTGGTTTAGGAATTTCTTCTGGTACGCTGCCTATGCGATTGCTTACAATCAGCTCTTTATTAATAAGCTGCATCATTAATGATTCACCATTGCACAATACACTTAGTGTGGCTTCGTTTAGCTCGGGCAAGCCAGCTTTAGGTAAATTACGTAAAGCAGCTAATGATTCAGCTAAACGTACTGATTCTATAACATGTGCCACAGAAGTATCCATACCATTTTTACGAAATAGTGCGGCTACATTGGCCATCCACAAAGTGCCATCATCGGTAGGGTGTTGCCATACATGGTCATACCAACCGGGTGATTCAATACCTGCGCCATAGCCACTGTAAAGGCTCAATCTATCGTAGGTCCAAGGTATCCAAGTACATTCTATTTTGGTTTTTGGTAACCCCTTTAATAAGTCGTTATCTTCTTTTGCCTTAGGCATATTGGAGAGTGCAGGGCCATGCCAAGCACCACATATCACTGCAATATTTTGAAACATTTCTTTCTCTGCCTGACGAATCATTTTGCGCATCCAAGCTTCTCGTAATTGCTCTTCTTTGTCATGTTGTTTAGGGAAACTTTCTCGTAATGCTTGCATGGCTTCGTTAACGGCTGTAAAAACATCTTCATTGTTTAAGCGATGCTCAAACATTGTTTCCCACCAGCGTTCTTCATCTATAAAGCCATCAGCTTCTGCTAGGTATTGCATTGGGCTTTTAGTAGGTAAAGCGTTTGCTTCTTTTACCAAAAAGGAATCATTATTAATGTCAGAAATGTCTTCTTGCTGCTCATCATTTACTTCTACCTTTTCATCTTTAATAGCTAGCCAATGCGTTAATGGCAAATCCATAAAACGTAGGTGAATATTGACTTTACGGGCATACTGAATGGCTTGCCATTCGGGTGAAAATTCAGCAAAAGGATAGTAAACAGATTGTTGAATATTATCTGTTTGGTATGCTAAAATAGCCACAGGTGGTACTAACTCTTTGTGCGTTGCATATTGTAATAAAGCATCTGCTTCAGGTGGACCTTCCACCAATACAATATCTGGTTTTAGTGCTTCTAAAAATGCTTTTACATTTCTAGCAGAACCAGGGCCGTGGTGACGAATTCCTAAGATAGTTACTGGCATACCCCTTAACCCCTAAAGGGGAATTTTACATGTTTTGCTTATGGTAAAAGAGCAAAGCAATTGTTTAAAAAATATTTTCTACTCAATACCCCTTTAGGGGCAAGGGGCTTACTACAAATCCCTACAAGCCCTATATACATCTTTCCATTCATCTCTTGGTTTAATAACGGTTTCTAAATATTCTTGCCATACAATTTTATCTTGAACGGGATCTTTAATAACGGCACCAATAATACCTGCAGCTAGGTCAGCGGCTTTAAGCTGACCATCACCAAAATAACCAGCCATAGCTAAGCCATTATTTACTACAGATATAGCTTCGGCTGTGCTTAGGGTGCCTGTGGGTGATTTAATTTTTGTTTTACCATCAAGTGTTACACCATTGCGCAGTTCTCTAAACATGGTTACAATTCTACGTATCTCTTGCAGGGCGGGCTTTTCAACAGGAAGTTCCATTGTTTTCTCGTAGCTTGCTACACGACGTTGCACAATGTCTATCTCTTCTTCAATGCTATCTGGCACAGGTAATATCACAGTATTAAATCGGCGCTTCAAGGCACTAGATAATTCGTTTACGCCTTTGTCTCTATTGTTTGCCGTAGCAATAATATTAAAGCCACGAACAGCTTGTACTTCTGTGTTTAATTCTGGTACTGGTAACGATTTTTCTGACAGAATTGTTATCAAAGTATCTTGCACATCTGCACCTATACGTGTCAGCTCTTCTATACGTACAATCTTACCATCTTTCATGCCACGTATTACAGGTGTTTCTACCAATGCTCTTTCACTTGGGCCTTCTGATAAAAGTCTCGCATAGTTCCACCCATAACGAATAGATTCTTCACTAGTGCCTGCTGTACCTTGAATAATTAAGGTGCTATCGCCACTAATGGCAGCAGCTAAATGCTCACTTACCCAGCTTTTGGCAGTGCCAGGTAAACCATATAGCAACAAGGCTCTGTCGGTAGTTAATGTGGCTACAGCTATTTCCATCAAACGCCTATTACCAATGTATTTGGGCGTAATTTCAAAACCATTTCTAAGCTTGCCACCTATTAAATAAGTAACTACCGATTGCGGTGTTAATTTCCAACTAGCAGGTCGCTTACCTGACTCTGATTTTTGCAGTTCTTCTAATTCTTGTGCAAATAATTCTTCGGCATGTTGACGTAAGATGGTAGACATATAATTGCTGTTATTTTTATTGAAATGATTGAATGGTTTGTTGTTTTAGTATTAGTAGCTTTTCAAGGTGTACTACAATATTATTCCAGTAATTACTTGCATAGCCTTCTGTTGATGTACAATTATCTAGCATTGTAATAGCCTGTGCAGGTATTAAATGAATATGTTGGTTGTAAAAACTTTTGTTGTAGTTGTAAGGATTAGCGGCTGTATAGTTTAGTATCAGTTGCGTTAATTCAAGTGACCATTCTGAGTCTCTATTGACAGCATGGTGTATAATGCTTTGCTCATTACCTTTAAAGAATTGCTTGCTGTAAAATTCCTGTTGTTGTATAGGTATCAATGGCAAGATATCTAGATAAAAAACATTGCTAAATTGCATCAATGCAATAGCCCATTGTTTGCTTGAAAACCTTATGGTTGCTGTAACAATGGCCGATATAAACTTCTTAGTAGCGTCTTCTTTTTGAAATAGTTCGATAATGTTTTGCGGCTGTAATTGCAAGTGTTGTTCTAGTGCTTTTGGTGGCACATGTTTTATCAATTGAAACACCATCCATTCATCATCGGTAAACTCTTTTTTATTACTTAAAGATTC
>JAAFHG010000109.1 GCA_013297585.1 Chitinophagales bacterium | reverse complement strand
TGCTAGAATGGATGCAAGCAAACAAACCTGAACTAGTAGTAATGGCTGGTGCAGGCGATATTGATACGTTATTACAACCTGTAAAAAATATATTGACAACTAATTAATGAACTGGAAAAAACGACTGGTACAAGTATTATGGCTGTTAGCTGGCATTGGAACAATTGTATTGTTTGGCGCTGCTATGCAACAGAAAAACCATAAAACTTGTACAGGCGTTAAAGTAGAAATTTCAGGTGTAGAAGACCATTTGTTTATTGATGAGAATGATGTGTTGGCTATTATCAACAACAAGTCATCGGTAAGTAATCTTATACTAAATAAGATAGATTTAAGAGCTATTGAAACGGCTTTAGAAGCAACAGCTTGGGTAAAAAAAGCTGAACTGTTCTTTGATAATAAGCAAGTACTGCAAGTAAAAATTGTAGAGCGTCAGCCTGTGGCACGAGTGTTTACTGCTGAAGGCACTTCGTTTTATGTAGATAGTGCTGGCTTGCGCCTACCGCTTAGCGATAAGTTGAGTGCAAGAGTGCCCATGTTTACCAATTTCCCAAGTGATAGACCTGTGTTGGCAAAGCCAGACAGTTTACTGTTAGAAAGTGTGGTAGCATTAGGTAAATACATAGTGGCAGATAGTTTTTGGATGGCTCAAACGGCACAGATAGCTATTACACCACAAGCAACTTTTGAAATAGTACCAACGCTTGGTGACCAAATAATTGTTTTTGGTACTGCCGATGACTATGCAGCAAAGTTTAATAGGCTATACACCTTTTATAGAAAAGCTTGGGTGCAAAATGGCATTAATACCTACGAAAAATTGGATGTTCAGTACAATAACCAAGTGGTAGCAGTAAGAAGAGGTACGGCACAAATTGCCGTTGATTCTACAAAAGCGAAGGCGATGTTGCAGATGAATTTGGATGCTTTGGTTACAGATTCGGTAAAAAATATTTCAACCACTACAGCAAAAATAGATTCGTTAAAACCTAAAAAACAAACAGTTAGCATAGATGACAAAAAAAAGTTAGCCGATAATAAAATTAAGAATAATAAAAAGACAATAAATCCGTTATCAATAGCGAAGAAGCCTGCTTTAGCTAAACCAAAAGCAGAAATGAAGAAGCGTAGTGGGGGATAAAAGTTGATAAAAGGACAAAGCGTTGCAATTAGGTACTTCGTAAACTCAGTATAAACTTGCAACAAAAGCACAATAAAGAACAAGAGGCTGACACAATAAATAAAGATATTTTATGACTAACAACGAGGCACCGATTATTGTAGGATTGGACATTGGAACTACTAAAATTGCAGCTATTGCTGGCCGCAAAAATGAGTATGGTAAATTAGAGATATTGGGCTTTGGACGTGCCAATAGTAATGGTGTACAACATGGTCAGGTATTAAATATTGATCAAACGATAAAGGCGATTCATCAGGCTTTGCAAAACTGCTATGATAGCAACCCTGAATTAGAAATAACTGAGGTGTATGTAGGTATTGCAGGTCATCATATTAAAAGCTTGCAAACGCGTGGTGATATGGTAAGACAAGATGCTGATGTTGAGATTCAGCGTTTTGAAATTGAGCAATTAATCAGCAATCAACGTAAAACTTTTATACCTGCCGGCGATGAAATTATTGAAGTGATACCGCAAGAGTTTCATGTAGATAATATTCAAAATATTAAAGATCCGGTAGGTTATAATGGCGTAAAAGTTGGGGCTAATTTTCACATTATTACTGGCGACAGAAATGCGATAAAAAACATTAGACGTGCTGTAAATAGAAGCTCTTTAACAACCAAAGATTTGGTGTTGCAACCACTTGCAAGTGCTAGTTCTGTAATGAGCGATATTGATATGGAAGCAGGTGTTGCCATTTTAGATATTGGTGGCGGTACTAGTGACCTTGCAGTGTTTTATGAAGGTATTTTAAAGCATACAGCTGTTATACCATTTGGCGGCGAGAATATTACCAACGATATCCGTTTAGGTTTAGGTGTATTAAAAAGCCAAGCTGAAGCAATGAAAGTACAGTTTGGTAGTGCCTTGGCAGATGAAGCAAAAGCCAATGCATTTATTACTATACCTGGTTTAAAAGGTATGCCTGCAAAAGAAATTAGTGTTAAAAACTTAGCACAAATTATTCAAGCTCGTATGAGTGAGATACTGGATTTTGTAAGCTATCATTTAAAGCAAATTGGTTTAGATCAACGCTCTTTAAATGGCGGTGTAATATTAACAGGTGGTGGTTCGCAATTGAAACATTTAATTCAATTAACTGAATACACAACTGGCTTAAATGCACGTATTGGTTTACCAAACGAGCACTTAGCACCAAACCACATTGATGAGTTGAAGAAGCCAATGTATGCTACTTGTATAGGTTTAATTTTAAAAGGTTATAGCGACTACGAGCATCAATACAAACAGTTTACCGAAACCTTTAAAAGGGTAGAAATGCCTAAGGTGTTAAAAACTGAAACTGTAGTTGAAGTACCAGAAGCAATAGCTGAAACACCTGTAGAAAAAGCAGTGGTAAAAGAAAGAGCAAAGTTGAAATTCTGGGATAAGTTTAAAGATAATTTGATAGACTTATTTAAAGAAGAAGAAGACCAAGTGATAAAATAAGCTTCTAAAGTAGTGTAAATAGTTTATTGAGTTCAGTTTGTTTAAACTACTAAACTTCTTAAACTAGCTAAACTTTTAAACTTCACAATACCCTTAAAGAACAAGAGATATTTACTTTACTAATCCGTAATTCCGAAGACATGATTCATTTTGATTTGCCTAAACAAAAGTCCTCTATCATCAAAGTTATAGGTGTAGGTGGTGGTGGCAGTAATGCCGTAAACTTTATGTTTAATCAAGACGTAGAGGGCGTAGACTTTATTGTTTGTAATACTGATGCTAAAGCTATAGAGCAAAGCAAAGTTCCTAATAAAATACAACTAGGGCCATACCTTACACAAGGTTTAGGTGCAGGTGCTAACCCAGAAGTGGGTAAAAAAGCTACCGAAGAAAGCCTAGAAGAAATTAAGAAAATATTAGAGGTTAATACTAAAATGGCCTTTATTACTGTAGGTATGGGCGGCGGTACTGGTACAGGTGGCGCACCTATCATTGCACAGATTTGTAAAGAGCTTGGTATATTAACCGTAGGTATTGTTACTACGCCTTTCGGCTTTGAAGGCCCACGTAGATTGGCACAAGCTGAAGAAGGTATTAAGCAATTAAAACCACACGTAGATACATTGCTAGTTATTAGCAACGATAAACTACGTATGCAATATGGCAACCTAAAAATGCGTGAAGCATTTGGTAAAGCAGACAATGTTTTGGCAACTGCTGCTAAATGTATTACCGACATTATCAATAGTCGTGGTCATATCATTGTTGACTTTGCTGATGTATGCACTGTAATGAAAAATGGTGGTGTAGCAATACTTGGTAAGGCAGAGGTAGAAGGTGAAGACCGTGCACAAATGGCTATTGAAGAAGCGTTATCATCACCATTATTAAACGATAATGATATTAAAGGTGCTAAGTGGATTTTAATTAACATCAATAGTGCAGAAGGTGATGATGAGTGTACCATGGATGAATCTGAAACCATACTAAGCTACTTGCGTATGCAAGCTGGTGAGGATACCGATGTAATTGTTGGTATGGGTTACGATAATACATTGGGTAAAAAAATTGGTATTACGTTAGTTGCTACAGGCTTTGATGCAAAAAATCCATTTGCAAAACCAGCTAAAGCAGCAGCACCAAAACCAGAAAAGATAGTGATGACTTTGGGCTTAGAAGGCGAAGAGAAAAAACTAACTCAAGCTGCACCATTACCACAATCAAGTATACCATTTGTAGAAGTTGACCCTTTTGCACCACGCTTACAAGAAGAAGTAACTGAAGCGCCAACAGTGTATGCTGTAGAAGCGCAATCAACTGAAACTTTGGTAGATAGCTATAACGATAATGAAGTGTTGCACTTTGAATTAAGCACTACTATTTCTGATGATTTTGTAGCACCAAAACCAGTTGTGGAAGAGCCTAAAGCACCTGTGATAGATGAAATATTACAGTTTGTAATGACTGAGCGTAATCCTAGTATTTTAAACAAGCCAGCCAATATTTACGCTGAGCAAAAACCATTTAAATCTTGGTTGCAAGAAGAAATAAAAGCGCCTGAAACACCTGCTGAAACACCAACACCTGCGCATACTTATAGAGGCCCTGTGTTTGAGTTTCAAAAAGATGAAGAGGAAGAAACACCAGCACCTTTTGAAGTACACGAAAAGCCAGTAGCACCCGTACAAGCCATTGCAGGTGGTGTAGGCGGTTTTGATGATATTGACGAAGCTGAAGACCAACGCAGAAGAGCCCAAGAGCGTATACAAAAACTACGCAACCTTAGCTTTAATATGAACAGTAATGATGCAAATAGCGACTTTGAAACAGTACCAGCCTACATTCGTCAGAAGATGGATTTATATGGTAATGCATTTACTAGCGCAGAAAACTTTTACAGTAAATACACAGTGGGTAAAGATGAGAATAACAACACCAATATTTCTAGCATCAATACCTTTTTAGATGGTAAAAGACCAGACTAGTTTTGTAGTCGATAGACCACGGTCGACGATCGACAGAGGTCTTGTAAAAAAATCCCGAAGCGTTTGTTTCGGGATTTTTTAGTTATTATATTTTATTTGTAAAACTGATTTTATCAGTATCAAGTTGTCATTATATGGCCATTTTCGCCCAATAATTGTACAGTTATACGGCTAATTTTTTGCAACTAAAATACGACTTTAGTTCATGTAATCTTGTTGCATAGATTTATACTTGTTAGTTATTATATATAATATTTACAATAAAACAGTTCGCTTTATTTTACTGCTTTTACGCCTTCAGTTGTCATTATTATGCGCTTAATAGTACCATCCTTATTGTAATATAAATCATCTATACACACTGAGCGGTGAAAGCTACCAGCATCGGCAGCTAAAGCACCTGTGTGATACACGAAGTAAGAGCGCCCTTTAAAATCAATAATAGCGTGGTGGTTGGTATTTGAGTTGCCAGCCAATTCATTAATAATACCTTTAAACTGCCAAGGACCAGTAATACTTTTACTCATTGCGTACACTGTTTTCTCAGGAAATTGGTACGAGTACGATAAATAATACCAGCCTTTGCGTTTGTGTACCCAAGGCGCTTCGGTAAAGTTTGGTAAACTAAGTTTGTTAATAGGTCCATCTAACTCAATCATATTGGGCTTTAACTTGGCATAGTAGCAAATAGTATTGCCCCAAAATAGGTAAGCCTGCCCATCATCATCTATAAAAACACAAGGGTCAATATCATCCCAACTAATTTTGGTATCGGTCGTCATATCATTGGTAATTAAGGCTTTGCCAATGGCATCAATAAAAGGTCCTGTGGGGCTATTAGAAACCGCTACACCAATAGCTTTGCCATGAATAGAGCCATGAGAAATAGCTACATACCAGTAAAATTTGCCGTCTTTTTCTATTACTTGCGATGCCCACGCATCATCTTTTGCCCAAGCAAAAGCTTTTACATTTAAAGGGCTAGGATGCTCTTTCCAAGTAACCATATCTGTACTTGAATAACACAGCCATTCGTGCATTTCGTAGCTTGCTCTGCCTTTAGGCGCAACATCGTGGCCTGTGTATAAAAATACAGTGTCTTTATACACCAAAGCGGCAGGATCGGCGGTAAACTTGTCTTTAATAATAGGGTTACCCTCTTTTGGTAAACTATCGTTGGTATTTGCAAATAAAACAGAAACAGTAGTAGCACTTAGTGCTAAAAAAAGGCAACGTAATTTGTTCATGGTTAATGTATATCGTTTAGTAATAAATACGAAATCAGCACCAAACTTACAAAAGCAAATTAATAATTGTCATTTTTACATTAATTATTTAAAAAAAAGTTCGAGCGCCTATAAATGCAAAAATTGTTGCAATAACCAATGCAAATTGGATAGCTATTTTTTTATGTATTATAGCATTTACAAGCACTTTACAAACATCAATTTACAAAGTGGTTAATTCTCTTAAAATCACTTCATATAACAAACCATATTTAATTACCTTCGCAACTTATCGCTCAGTTTTTAGGTAAAATGAGTTGTGACAATGAAATATGATTTTGAACCATTTTAAAAACTTGCCAACAGCATGGAATTAGCAATTATAATTGGTGTACTTGCACTAATAGTAGGGATTGTAGCGGGTAGATTTATCTTCGCTAAAAACACAAAACAACAATTGGAAGATGCAGAAGCTAAAGCCAATTCAATTATTAAAGAAGCAGAATTAAGAGCAGAAACGCTAAAAAAAGAAAAACAATTAGAGGCGAAAGAAAAGTATGTACAACTTAAAGCCGATTATGACAGAGACGTTTTAGAACGTAACAAAAAAATTGTAGAATCTGAAGCAAGAACTAAACAAAAAGAACTAGCCATTAACCAAAAAGAAATTGCGCTAGACAAGCAGATTAAGGAAAACGATACCATTAAAGAAAACCTTAACAAGCAAATTGAGGTAGTAAATGTAAAACGTACCGAGCTAGAAAAACACCAAGAAGAGCATATTCGCAGACTTGAAAAAGTAGCTGGCTTATCTGCCGAAGAAGCAAAAGCACAGTTAATTGAAGGCTTACGTAGCCAAGCAATTTCTCAAGCATTGGTTATTCAGCAAGAAATTATTGAAGATGCGAAAGTAAAAGCCAATAAAGAAGCACGTAAAATTGTTATTCAAAGTATTCAGCGCACTGCTGCAGAGGTTACCATTGAAAATACAGTTTCGGTATTTAACTTAGAAACCGATGAAATTAAAGGGCAAATTATTGGTCGTGAGGGTAGAAATATCCGTGCTTTAGAAGCTGCAACTGGTGTAGATTTAATAGTTGATGACACACCTGAAGCCATTGTTTTATCATCTTTCGATCCGTTGCGTAGAGAAATTGCACGTTTAAGCTTACAACGCTTAATTGCTGATGGTAGAATTCACCCAGCACGTATTGAAGAAGTGGTTGAAAAAACACGCAAACAACTAGACGAGCAAGTTGCAGAAATTGGTGAGCGTACCGTAATAGAATTAGGTATACATGGTTTACATAAAGAATTGGTAAGAATGGTTGGTAGAATGCGTTTTCGTTCTTCTTACGGCCAAAACTTACTAATGCACAGCCGTGAAACGGCTAACCTTTGTGGTATTATGGCTGCTGAATTAGGTATGAACCCTAAATTGGCTAAACGTGCTGGTTTACTACATGATATAGGTAAAGTACCTGATGAAGAAACAGAATTGAGCCATGCATTGCTAGGTGCAAAATTGGCTGAGAAATACGGTGAAAACCCTGCCATTGTGAACGCTATTGGTGCGCACCACGATGAAATGGAAATGCAATATGTGATTTCGCCAATTATACAAGCTTGCGATGCGATAAGCGGTGCAAGACCAGGTGCTAGACGCGAAATAATGCAACAATACTTGCAACGTATTAAAGACTTAGAAAACCTAGCATTAGGCTATCAAGGTGTAGAAAAAGCGTATGCAATACAAGCAGGCAGAGAACTACGCGTAATAGTAGAAGCAGAAAAAGTAACCGATGGCGACAGCGATAAACTAAGCTTTGAAATTGCACAAAAAATACAAACCGAAATGACTTACCCTGGCCAAATTAAAGTAACAGTAATACGTGAAAAACGTGCTGTGAATATGGCGAGATAGGTATCTTAAAAACAATAGCAATAAAAATCCCAACTTCAATTTTAAGAATTTGGGATTTTTATTTTGGAATATTACAAACACCCCCTTACTTTTGCAGTCCGAAAAAATTTAGTCATGCAATCAGCAGTTCAATTTGTACACGATCAACTTACAGTTAAGAAAGTACATCCAAAATTTAAAGCAGGTGACAACGTTACCGTAAATTATAAAATTGTAGAAGGCGGTAAAGAACGTATTCAAGGTTTCCGTGGCGATGTAATTAAATTACAAGGCGTTGGCGGTACTTCTTCTTTCACTGTTCGTAAAATTTCTGACGGTGTTGGTGTTGAACGTTTATTCCCTATTCAATCGCCAAATATCGAATCTATCATTTTAAATAAAGTTGGTAAAGTTCGCCGTGCTAAATTATTTTACCTACGTGAGCGTTTTGGTAAAAGTGCAAGAATTCAAGAAAAACGCGTTAAATAGTTTTTCTCATCAATATTTAAAAGCGGAAGATTTAGTACTTGCTAAACTTCCGCTTTTTTGTTTCGTCTTAACAAGGTTTTCAAAACTATTTATTACAAAGGGTTTAGTTTTACATTAACTTTACCATCTTAAAATTTTTGTTATGGGCAATTTAGGTTTTCAAGAGATATTAGTAATTGGCTTAGTGATATTGGTATTATTTGGTGGCAGAAAAATCCCTGAATTTATGCGTGGCCTAGGCAAAGGTATTCGTGAGTTTAACGATGCTAAAGACAACGTAAAAAGAGAATTAAACGAAGGTATGAAAGCCAAAGAACAGGAAGAGCCTGTAAAATAATTCTATCACTATCTCTCTCACATCAAATTTATTCTAGCCTTTGTTCAGTTTTAACAGCATCAAAGACTATCACAAACAATTATTGAACGGCAATACCACCTGTGTGGCTGCTGTTCAATTTTATTTAGATAGTATTCAAGCCAAACATCATCTCAACACTTTTTTAGAAGTATTTACACAAGATGCACTAGCGCAAGCCACGGCTCTTGACCAAGCACGTACCAATGGTGCGCCATTAGGTAAACTACATGGTGTGGTGGTAGCATTGAAAGATGTTATTTGCTATAAAGGGCACCAAGTTTCTGCCGCTTCTAAAATATTAGATAATTTTATTTCCATATATAATGCTACAGCTACTGAAAAATTATTAGCCGAAGGCGCTATTATTATTGGTAGAAATAACTGCGACGAATTTGCAATGGGCAGCAGTAGCGAAAACTCTGCGTTTGGTATTGTAAAAAATGCTATTGACGAAACAAGAGTACCTGGTGGTTCTTCAGGTGGTTCGGCAGTTGCGGTTCAGGCAGGTTTATGTATGGTATCGCTTGGTAGCGATACTGGTGGTTCTGTACGTCAGCCAGCAGATTTTTGTGGTATTGTGGGTTTAAAACCTAGCTATGGTCGCGTATCTCGCTATGGTTTAATTGCTTATGCTTCTTCTTTTGATCAAATTGGTATTTTTTCTACCAATGTTGCAGATGCAGCTTTGGTACTTGAAGTAATTGCTGGTGCAGATGATTTTGATAGTACTGCATCGCAAAAAACTGTACCTAGTTATTCTGAACAACTTACAGACACTAACAAAAAATACCGTTTTGCTTATTTTAAAGAAACACTAAACCATAAAGGTTTAGATGCAGAAATAGCAACAGCTATAAATAATAAAATCGCAGATTTACAAGCGCAAGGGCACACTGTAGATGCGATAGATTTCAAAATGTTAGATTATGTAGTACCTACTTACTATGTACTAACCACAGCAGAAGCTAGTAGCAACTTATCTCGCTTTGATGATGTAAAATTTGGCTACCGTGCACAACTAT